>DAONGQ010000005.1:0-24659 GCA_035404205.1 Candidatus Paceibacterota bacterium
TTATTCCAGCTTTCAAAAAAGAATTTGGGCTTAAGAATGCTTTAGAAGTTCCTAAACTAACCAAGATTACAATTAATTGCGGTTTTGGTAAATTGGCTACTTCTAATCCCAATGGCGCCAAGAATCTTGAAGAAAGAATAGTGAAGGCTCTCACCCTTATTACCGGACAGAAACCTGCCTTAAGGGGAGCGCGTCAATCTATTTCTGGATTTAAACTTAGAGAAGGACAACCCGTGGCTTATGTAGTTACGCTTAGGGGGCAGAGGATGTATGATTTTTACGATCGCCTGATTAACATTGCTCTCCCTCGTTCCCGTGATTTCTGGGGCATAAGTGATAAAAAATTTGATAATAAAGGCAATCTTAATATTGGCATTAAGGAACATACTATGTTTCCCGAAACTGCCGAAGATATCAGTGGCGCCCCCTTTGGCTTAGAAATAAACCTTACTATTAATTCTAAAAACAAAGAGCAGGGGAAAAGGCTGATGGAATTAATGGGTATGCCCCTGGTTGCTGCTGATAGCACCAAAAAACAGAAAAAATAAAATTTTATCTAATTAGCATTTTTCTTAATTATTATATGGCTAAAAAATCAGAAATAGCAAAAACCCTTAAAAAACCCAAATTCAGCACTCGCAAGATTAGTCGCTGTTTTCGTTGCGGTCGCAATCGCGGCTATATTAACAAATTTGGCTTGTGCAGGATTTGTTTTAGGGAAATGGCTCACAAAGGAGAAATCCCTGGCCTTAAAAAAGCTAGTTGGTAAAAGGCTGGTATAATACAAACTATTTAACTCACATAGGTTTTTATGACAATTACAGATCCCATCAGCGATATGCTTACAAGACTTAGAAACGCAATCGCCGTTAAACACACAGTAGTCAAATTGCCCTATTCTAAATTGAAATTAGCTGTTTTAGAGATTCTCTCTAAAGAAGGAGTAATTTCTGAGGTGAATAAAGTTGGTCGCGGAGTAGCTAAAAGTTTAGAAGTCACTTTGAAATACGATGATAACGGCATGCCCCTTATTCACGAGCTTGAAAGGATTTCTAAGCCCAGCAATCGAGTTTACTTGAAAGCTAACGAGATCTATTCTCCTAAAAATCGTTACGGTTTTTACGTAATTTCCACTTCCAAGGGTCTGATGACTTCCAAGGATGCCCGCAAGAATCATTTAGGAGGTGAAGTGTTATTATCTATCTGGTAATTTATTTATCACTGTCTTATGGAAAACAAAGCGAATCAAAAGGAAAATCTTCACCTATTAGTAAAATCCAGAGTAGGGAAGCAGCATCTTATTATTCCCGCTGGAGTACATGTTACTGTTGATGGTCAGGTTATCACTATCGAGGGACCTAATGGACATGATAAACTGATTATCGATAACAACTTCGAGATTATTGTAGATGAAAAAACGATCGCCCTTAAACCAAGGCATAATCTAAAAAATTCGGCCGCTTTATGGGGCACTCTCACATCTCTTCTGAAGAACATGCTTTTAGGGGTATCTGAAAATTTTTCTAAAAAATTAAGTGTGGATGGGGTGGGTTACAAAGCGGAAGTACAGGGACAAAAATTAATTCTCTCTTTGGGCTATTCGCATAACATTGACTTAGAATTTCCTGAAAACATTAAAGTTAGCGTAGAAAAAAATATTATTACTATCTCTGGATGCAATAAACAGGCTGTAGGAGATTTTGCTGCTCTCGTTCATAAACAAAGAAAAGAAGATCCTTATAAAGGCAAGGGAGTCCACTATGTTGATCAACCTATTAGACGTAAAGCTGGCAAAAAAGTAGCTAGTGCTGCCTCATAAAACACCTTTTATTAAAATACTATGGTACAGAATTTAAAAGATAAAAATCGCAGAAAAAATCGCCGGATAGCAAGAGTGCGGGCTAGAATTAACGGCACCGGGGAAAAACCAAGATTAGCCGTTTTCCGTTCTCACAAAAACATTTATGGCCAGCTCATAGATGACGAGAGTCGTAAAACCCTAGTGTCTGTTTCTAGCTTAAAATCAGCCAATAAAAAGAATACTAAGAAAGTTGATTTAGCGGCTGCTCTCGGAGAAGAATTAGCTAAAAAAGCTTTAGCCAAAGGCATAAAGAAAGCTGTTTTTGACAGACGTTCCTACAAATTTCATGGTCGAGTTGCTAGTTTTGCTAATGGCGCTCGCAAAGGAGGACTAAATTTTTAATCTTAATTTAGACTAATAATATTTATTTTATGGTGAGGACTAAATTTGCAAAAAAAGAAGTAAAAGAATTCGACCAAAGAGTTCTCGAATTAGCTAGGGTGACCAGAGTGGTAGCCGGCGGTAAACGTATGAGCTTTAGGGCTACTGTTTTGATTGGTAATCGCAAAGGCAAAATTGGCTTGGGTATCGCTAAAGGTGCGGATGTTACTCAGGCAGTGGATAAGGCAGTTAATCAGGCTAAAAAAGATATGTTGGAAATAGTGACTGTTAATGATACTATTCCCTTTGAAGTGGCTGCCAAATATTCAGCTGCCAAGGTAATTTTGAAACCAGCTGCCAAAGGGCGAGGCATTGTGGCTGGTGGAGCAGTGCGCTGGGTTTTGACTTTAGCTGGTATTCCTAACGTAAGCGCAAAAATTATTGGTCGCACTTCCAATGCTATCAATAATGCCCGCGCTACTTTGGTAGCTCTTAACTATTTTGCTAAAAACAAGCAGTATATTCAACGATAGAAGACAATTATGCAAATACATACTATTACAACAGAACACAAAAATAGGGCTAGGGTAAGAATTGGCCGCGGTGGAAAGCGTGGTACCTATTCTGGGAAGGGTCAAAAAGGACAAAATGCCCGCGCTGGTCGTAAATTTCGCCCCATCATCAAAGAACTAATTTTGAAGCAACCAAAGAGAAAAGGTGTGAATTTCAAGAGCATGAAGATGAAGCCGGCCTTAGTTAATTTGTCAGTTCTAGCTAAAAATTACAAATCTGGCGAAAAAGTTACCCCGAAATCTTTAGTTAACAAGGGCCTAGTGCGCAATATAGGCAAAAGGACTCCTCCTGTTAAAATTTTGGGCAATGCCGATTTAATCATTAAGCTTGTGGTAGAAGGCTGCGCCTGCTCTGCTGCTGCTAAGGAGGCCATTCTTAAGGCTGGCGGGTCTTTGGTATAGTAAAAAATAGTTCTGATTTGTAAATAAGCTTTATTTTATGTCTAAACTTACACATTTTTTAAAAGATAAAGAGCTTAGGCATCATCTCCTAGTAATTGCAGCCATTTTGTTGCTAGTGAGGTTGATGTATGTGATTCCTGTTCCTGGCGTAGACCAAGCCAAGTGGCAGACTATCCTAGAGAATAATAAAATCTTTGGCCTTGCTAGTATGCTATCCGGTGGCGCCCTAGCCAAACTTTCTATTGCCATGCTTGGCATTGGACCATATATCACCGCTAGCATTATTATGCAGTTATTAGCCATGGTTTTTCCGTCTCTCAAAGAAATGGAACAAGAGGGCACTGCAAGCGACCGGAAGCGTTTTGAACAATATTCTCGTATTCTGGCCATTCCTTTAGCTATTCTCCAGGGGTTTAGCTATCTTAATATTTTGAAGGCCCAAGGGGTTATCAATTATACACCCGTTACCTTGCTCCTTAATTTATTGGTCATCACCGTTGTTTCTATCTTTATGATGTGGTTGGGTGAAAATATCACTAGCCAAAAATTAGGCAACGGTATTTCTATTCTTATTTTCTCGGGTATTGTAGCTGAATATCCACAAGAAATTTCCTTGACCATTGCCAACTATTCTGCTAATCCCTCAACAGCTCTAATGCTAAATATTATCATTACTTTCCTTATGGCCTTCCTGGTCATTTTGGGAGTGATTTATGTTACCGAAGCCGAAAGAAAAATTCCAGTTTCTTACGCCAAGAGAGTGAGGGGTACTAAAGTATATGGTGGTGCTTCTACTTATTTGCCCATGAAGGTAAACCAAACGGGTATGATTCCTATAATTTTTGCCAGCTCTATTTTAATGTTTCCCAGTTTGATTGGTTCTCTTCTTTCAACAGTTAAAAATAATGCCACTGTTTTAAAAGTTTCGCATTTTTTAACTACCGTCTTGAACCCTAGCGCTACTAACTGGTCCTATGTGATAGCCTACTTTGTGATGGTGGTGCTATTTACTTATTTTTATACGGCCATTACTTTTGAACCCAAAACTATTTCCGATAACTTACAAAAAAATGGTGGTTTTATTCCGGGTTATCGTCCTGGTAAAATTACAGAAGATTTTCTCAATAAAACCTCAACTAGAATCACTCTTTTTGGCGCTATTTTTTTGGGTTTGATGGCCGTTTTGCCGTTTATTGTTCAAAGGTTCACTAAGATTACCACTTTGACTATTGGCGGCGCCGGAATTCTAATTGTAGTTGGTGTAGCCGTAGAAATTATTAAGGCTTTTGAAGCGCAAATATCACTCAGGGAATACGATTCCATTTAAAAGAAAATTTGTCGCTAAAGTTAAAATGGGCTATACTTTGTTAAGTTAGCCCTTTTTAAGTGTTAATTTTTTATTTATTTTCTATGAGCTCCAAACAACCTTTAAATATTTTTCTTCTCGGTCCCTCTGGTTCTGGGAAAGGTACCCAAGCGCGACTCTTAGCGAAGGATAAGAATCTTTTCCATATCAATACGGGTGGTGATTTAAGGGTCATGGCTCAAGAAAAAACTCCTTTGGGACAAAAAGTAAAAAAAATTATAGATAATGGCTATTTAGCACCCTCCTGGCTTGTTTTTTATTCTTGGTTTCGCAAAGTGGCTGAGCTGCCCGTTGCCCATGGGGTTATTTTTGAAGGAGCTCCTCGCGAAATTAATGAAGCCAAAAGAATGGATGAAGTTTTCTCTTTTTTGGAAAGAGATAAACGCGTGTTCATTTATCTAGAAGTTAACTTGAAAGAAGCACAAAAGAGGATTTTAAACAGGCGCTTGTGCGCTAAGTGCCAGACAGAGTATTCTCTCCTTTTGATGCCCGGTCTAACCAAGTGTCCCAAATGCGGAGGTAAATTAATTCGAAGAGCTGATGATACGGAAGCGGCAGTAGTGAGGCGTTTTGCCTTTTTCAAAAAGAAAGTTGTTCCCGTGATTAATCATTATAAAAAACAAAAGAGATTAATAGTTATCAATGGAGACCAATCCATTGATAAAGTTTATAAAGATATCAAACTTGCTCTTAATAAATTTAATTAGGCCGGAGAAATTAAAATATGGTTACGATAAAAACCCAATCAGAAATAAAAATAATTGCGGATGGCGGTCATCGTCTGAGGCAAGTCATGGATATGCTCATAGCAGCAGCTAAGCCAGGTATTAGGGGCGAACAACTAGAAACTCTTACGCGCTCTGCTATCCTTAATTTCGGAGGTAAGCCAGCGTTTCTCAATTACAGTCCCGACCCTGAAGGTGCGCCATTTCCCGCGGCTCTCTGCCTGTCTTTAAACGGCACCGTGGTTCATGGTATTCCTAAAAATACCGGAGCTTTAAAAAATGGCGATCTGGTTAAATTGGATATCGGCATGCAATTTAAGGGTCTTTTTACCGATATGGCCAGAACCATAGTTATTGGTAATTCTACAGCAGAACAAAAAGAGCTTATCGTTGCAGCCAAGGAAGCCTTTTTAGCCGGTCTGAAAATGGCTAAGGAGGGCAATACTTTGGGTGATGTTGGCTTTGCTATAGAGAGCCGCATTCAGGCTCATCATTTTTTTGTTATTAAGGAATTAACTGGCCACGGCTTGGGGTATAGACCACATGAAGACCCTTGGGTTTTGAATTATGGTAACCCTGGCAAGGGCCTAAAACTCAAAAGCGGTATGGTTTTAGCTATAGAGCCAATGCCTGCCGCGGGTACCAGTGAGATTATAGAAAGAAGGGATGGTAGTTTCGTGACTGCCGATGGTTCATTAGCTAGTCACTATGAAAATACTTTAGTAGTAACTCCCACTGGCGGGAAAATTTTGACCAAATAAATAATGTTTATCTTAGGTCTAGATCTCGGGATAAAAAGAATGGGCTCAGCTGTAGCGGATACTAAGACTCAGGTTATTTTTATGTTGCCAACGGCACACTTTAAAAACATTAATCAAGAGTTGGTTCCGACATTGCGCAAAATCATTAATCAATGGAATATCGAAGCAATTGTAGCTGGTCAGCCGCTTTCATTGAATTTAACAGCCACTCAAAGTTCTAAAAAACAAGTTAATTATATTAATCAGATTAAAAAACTTGGTTTGCCAATCTATCTGGAAAATGAAATGCTGACTTCTAAAGAGGCCGAACATATTTTAGCTGCTCAGAAATTAAAAACAGCGTCTTATAAAAAATCTGTGCAAGCGGGAGATATAGACAAAGTAGCTGCATATTTAATTTTAGAAAGTTATTTGCAAAAAAATGGTTACCTTAGATCAAATTCTTAAAATCATTTGGATTAGTATGCTGCCTATAGGGGAATTAAGGGTTAGTATTCCTTTGGCCGTAGCCACTTATCATTTTTCTTACGGCTTGGCTTTCCTTGCAGGAGTGTTCGGTAATCTTCTTTTTATTTTACCCTTGAGCTGGCTTTTAGATTTAGTTATTCTTAAATGGGTTGAAAAGCGCTGGCTTGGTTATCAATTGTTGAACAGTATTTTAACTAGAGCCAAAACTAAAGTACAAGATGCTTATAGCAAATGGGCTAAATGGGGGTTAGCTATTTTTGTAGGAATTCCCTTACCCTTCACTGGGGCGTGGACAGGCACATTGGGAGCGCGCCTTTTGGGCTTTTCTCATAAGGATACCTTTATTTATACCGGTATCGGAGTAGTCCTCGCTGGGATAATTGTTACTTTTGCTACTTTTTTAATCACCAAGGGGATTCATCTATTTTTTATTTAAAATATTTTATCTCTATGAAAAAGGTTCTAGTTTTTAACTGGAAAGCTAATCCCGAATCTTTGGGTGAGGCTGTAAGCTTAGCCGATGTCCTTAATCATTCATTTGCGAGCCTTAGCCCTAAATATGAATTAGCAGTAGCAGTGCCCTCTCTTTATCTGATACCTCTAACACAAATTATAAATAAGGATATTAAGCTTATGGCTCAAACAGTTAGCGCTATTGCCATGGGACCGCATACGGGTGGCGTGGCGCCTGTTATGCTCAAAGCGAACAACTTGAATTATAGTTTATTGGGGCACAGTGAAGATAAAAAGCAAAATAAGCTTGCCAATTCTGATATCGCCTTGCTCCTTCAGGCCAATATGAAAGAAGGGGTAAAGACTATTCTGTGTATAGGGGAGGCGATGAAAAACGATAAGTCCTCAGAGGCACTACAACAACAATTGGATGAAGTCTTATTACCAATCATGACAGTTTATTCTTCTCGAGAAATTTACCATAGTATCGCTTTGGCTTATGAGCCTTTATGGGCGATCGGATCTCAAATAGAAGTAGATTTAAGTTATGTGGAAAAACAAATTACTTTTATTAGAAATTATTTGCAAAATAAATCACTGGAACCACTAGATATTCTTTACGGCGGGTCTGTAGATAAAACAAATATAAAATCTTTGTTGGCTTTACCGGTGCTTTCGGGCGTTTTAATCGGAGAAAGAAGCAGTCAGAAGGATTGGCTAGAAGACTTCTTACAATCTATGCTATAATCACCTTATATAAATTTAACTATTTTTATGAGAAAAGAATATAAATATTTTGCTATAGCCGTTTTTTGCTTGCTAACCGCTTTTTTGGGCAGTATTGTTTGGTACAATGTCCAAAAAATAAAATTGCAACAGGTCGGATCTAATAAAACCATTAGTCTTTCCGGTGAGGGCAAAGTGATTGCTAAGCCAGATGTCGCCGAAATTAGTTTCGGCGTGATTACTCAGAATGCTGATAGCAGCAAGGCCCAAAGCGAGAATGACAGCAAGATGAAAGTGCTTACAGACCTTCTGAAAAGCCAAGGGATTGATGAAAAAGATATTACTACCACCACTTACAATTTAGAACCTCAATATAATTATAACTATTGTCGCACAGGGGCAACTGATTATCGCACTTGTCCTCCAAAAATTACGGGATATCAATTAACCCAGAGAGTGACAGTGAAAATCAGAGATTTTAGTAAAATTAACCTTATTGTTGGCAGCCTTACCCCCAATGGAGCTAATGATATTTCTCAAATTAATTTCACCGTAGACGGACTATCTGGTTATCAGTTGCAGGCGCAAATTGCCGCTATTCAGGAGGTAATGAAAAAGAAAGTTGCTCTGGAGAAAGCCACTGGCATTAAAATCGGCCAGATTATTAGTATCAATAGTGGGTCTAACGTTCCGCTCTATAACTATAAGGCAGTAGATATGCAAGCTAATGCTTCTTTTGGCAGCGGCGTCAATGAAGCTGCCATTAATCCCGGTTCTCAGGAAATTACCTCGCAGCAAACTATTGTTTTTTCTCTCGAATAGCTCATGCTTCAACCTTTAAGTAAGGCCTCAGTAAAAAATAAGCGAGTTTTAGTTAGAGTAGATTATAACCTCTCTTATGATTCCCGTGCTCATAAAATAGGGAGCGCGTTTAGAGTGTCTCAAACCAAGAAAACGATTGATTATCTTATTCAAAAAAATCCTCAATACGTTTTACTTTTGAGCCATTTCGGTCGGCCAGAAGCATATTCTGCTGACCAAAGTTTAAAATTGCTTTTGCCGATTATTCGTCAAACGTTAAAACGAAAGATTGCCTTTCTTGATTACAGACAGGATATTAGTAGCCTAAAAAATGAACTCAAACCAGGCAATATCTACCTTTTAGATAATTTGCGTTTTTGGCCAGGAGAAAATCATAATGATGCCAAATTTGCCAAGCAGTTAGCTAAACTAGGCGATATCTTTATTAACGAGGCATTTAGTGTCAGCCATCGTAAAACGGCCTCCATTTCAGCCATTACTAAATATCTACCTGCTTATCAGGGTTTTCATTTACAAGCTGAAATCGCAGCTCTAGACAAGTTCTTACGCTTTCAAGCCAAGCCCTTTTTCGTTATTCTTGGTGGGGCTAAAATCGCTGACAAATTAGGTATGCTCAATACCTTAATTCCCAAAGCTGATGCTGTCCTTTTGGGCGGCGGACCTGCCAATACATTTATTGCCCAAAAGGGTTATCCTATAGGCAATTCGTTGCAGGAATTGCTGACCCCTCAAGGGGAAAAACTCCTCGCTAGTAAAAAAATTATTTTACCCATAGATTGGAAGGTTTTAAGGCAAGAGAAAATTATTCCAGTGCCGCTAGAAGATGTAGAAGCTCGAGATGTAATAGTCGATATCGGTCCTCGAACGGCGACATTATATGCGCAATTGATCTCTGAGGCAAAAAGAGTTTTCTTTAATGGCCCCCTAGGTAAAAGTGAAAATCTGGCTGAGGCAGCCCTAGGTACTGTCAAAACTTTAAAAGCTATTCCTGCGACGTGTTTTGCTTTGGCTGGAGGAGGGGATACGGGCAGTTTTATAGAAAAGCATAAGCTAGAGAATAAGTTTGATTATCTTTCTACTGCGGGTGGCGCTACTTTAGCTTACCTTAGCGGTGAATCGCTGCCTGGGTTAAAATAGAAATTTATCCTAGAGGTTTTGCCTTACTTGCGCTTGCATAAAAACTATAATCGTCGTGGCTAGTTCACAGTGAATATTCTATGGAAACAGAAAAATTAAATTATTTAAAAGAGAACCCTTTAACTTTTTTAGATATAGAAACTACAGGATTGCGCTATGACCACGAGATAACTGAAATTGGGGGGTTGGTAGTCAGTCAACCAGATTATCGGGAAATAAATGAGTTTGATTTTAAAATAAAACCCCGGCATTTGGAAAAAGCTGATCCAGTGGCATTGCAAATCACTGGGTATAATGACGCCAATTGGGAAAATGCTATTGACTTAAAAACAGCCTTAGCTCAACTGGAAAGTTTAGCTAGAAACACAATTTTAATTGGGCAAAATTTCACCTTTGATTGGGCTCGCCTAGAAAAGGCTTTTTTTGAGAATGGTTGGACAGATATACCCCCGGCTTTTTGCTATCATCGTTTAGATGTTATGTCTATGGCCTTTGCTAAATTATATAAGGAACCAAAACTCAAACATTATTCCTTAAGAGATTTGGCTGATTATTTCGGTGTCACTAATAAGTGTCAACATAGCGCTTTAGAAGATGCTCGAACAACTTATGAAGTTTTTAAAAAAATAATGTCTTTTTAATTCATGACCAATGTTATTGTTCATACAGATGGCGGAGCGCGTGGAAATCCTGGTCCAGCAGCTTTGGGAGTAGTGATAGAAATAGATGGGGTGAAGAAAAATTATGGAGAGGCTATTGGTATTGCTACTAATAACGTAGCCGAATACAAAGCAGTCATTTTTGCCTTCAAAAAATTAAGACAGCTTTTAGGAGAAGTCAAATTAAAAACCGCGAACATCAAGTTGTGCACTGACTCTGAATTAATCGGTAGACAGTTGAGGGGTGAGTATAAAATAAAGGAAGCAGAACTGCAGAAAATGTTTTTGGAAGCCTGGAATCTTAAAATAGATATTCCTCATCTGAGTATTGAGCTCATTCCCCGAGAAAAGAATAAAGAGGCTGATTTAATGGTCAATCAGGTGCTAGATGCCGAGAAGCAGAAGTTATTTTAAGCAGAAAAAGTGTTTAGGCTTGATAAAATGCAAGGCTTGTCTTAAAAGCTGATTCATGGTTTAATACTCTGCCGGTACTGGCAAACGCCAAGACTTGTCTTGGAGGAAAGTCCGAACATTTTTAAACGGGTGGTTGCTAACAGCAACCGTTACCATCCTCGTTGCATAAACAGGGGTGGTGATAGGGAAAGTGCCACAGAGACTATACTATTACCCCTTGGGGTGACAAAGGTGAAAAGCGAACCGTTAAACGGTTCCCTATATAGAAATGATTCTATATAGTGGCAAACCCCAGATCACTTAGTGATCGCCAAGAATGCAAATTCTTGGTCCTAATGCAAGAGCAACCGTAGCGGGTTTCCCGTTGCGAGAAAAGTAGCTCGCTTGACCCTAAAAGCAATTTTAGGGCTAGATAGATGTTTGCCTAATACAGAATTCGGCTTATAATATCGGTATCAGAATGTCCGCCTTAAAGGCGGATGTTTTGATTGAAAACAAGTCTTATTTGTTTTTCCTTGCGAGTGTTGCTAAACTAGTTAAGATTTCCCGTTATTTATTACCCCTATGTTTGCTTCCAATAATCATGTTGTAGATTTGCGACCGCAATCTAATCGCTCCTTCAAGAAAAAAGGTAGTAGGCATTTTTCTTTAGGGGCTGTTTTGTTATTGATTTTAATATTGGGCGTAGTTATCGGCGGTGGGGGACTAGTTTATGGGTTAAATCATCTAGAAAATAAAGATTCTCAATTGGCGCCAATACTACCGAGTTTAGCCGAAAATTTATCCGGCTTTGAATGGCAAAAAGCTTCTGACCAAATCAGCTCCTTTAACAATAAAAACATACCAAAATGTTTGGATAACACATTTTTGATTTTAGTAGAGAAAACTCCTATCGGTCACCATTATAAATATGTAAAATTATACTATAGCCTTGAAAGTCTCAATCAAACACTTCGCCAATTACAAACAATCCCTGTTCTTAAAAGTATGGGGCAGACTGGCCAATCATGGGGAGATGTTTATCCCGATTTAATTAAGAACCTTACCAATATAGGCAGTGAGATTAAAGACCTTGGGCAAATGGATGTTTCCCAAGCATGGACTGATTTAAAAATACAGCTAGACAAGCTCAATCAATTATTTGGTGGCAACCAACCAATCAATTATTTATTATTGCTCAATGATTACAACCAAAGCCGTCCTTTAGGCGGTGTTATTGGTGGGGTAGTAGCCGTGACGGTTTCCCAATGGCAAATAAGTTATTGGAGGGCATACAATGCAAGCAGCTTGGATAACCAAATTAGCAGTAAAATCGTTCCTCCCAAAGAGATTCAGCCGATCACTACTAACTGGACGTTACGCCAAAGTAATTGGTTTGGGGATATAAATTTGTTTACCCAAAGTTTTATTTCTTTATGGCAAAAAAGTGGCGCTAGTTCGCTTTTTGAGCCCAATGCTATTGTTCTTTTTAACGCTCACGATTTAAAGCCTTTGGACACTGTTCTTAGTAATTTAAATGTGAGCGGTACCACCATACCCAATCTCAGGAATTACCTAGAAAATAATTTAATAAATTATCGTCTTTCTTCTGGACCACTCGATGACAATTATTTGGATTTTATAAATGATAACCTCTTGCCACAATTAACAGCTATTACTGGTCAAGAATGGCTAACGGTTCTCAGGTCCTATATTCAAGCCCCCACCGCAGTTGTTTCTCAGAAGTATTATTTTTTCCCTTGGAAACAAGCGTCTTTGGCAAAAACTTTTAATGCCGATCAAAATGACGCCTCTTTTTGGTTTACTAGCAGTGATATTAATACCCCTATTTCTAATTTAACCTCTCAAAATATTAAAACTAGCTTAAAACTTGATCCTAAGATAGCAGCTGACGGTTACAAGTTAGATTGGACAGTCAGTCTGACCAACTCGAATACAACAGCATTTAATGATTATATTCGTTTTTATATTCCTCCTGACGCTATAGTTAGTAGTGTCAGTGGTTTTGACAAGTATTTAGTCCCCAACGACCCTATTAATTATAGAGTGAAAAATTTTACCACAGACCAGCTTATTGATAATTGGGAAAAACAAAAACAATGTGCTGGAGATAGCAATTATTGTTTGCTAAGCGAGGGCAATAGAAAGGCCATAGCCGGTTGGTTAAAAATAAAACCAGGCCAAACAAAAACATTAAAATTCAGTTTAGAATTACCAATACAAAGCCAAACCCTTACCCTCATACCCCAAACAGCTATGAATAATATGCTGCAAATAGTCAATAATACCGTACTGCAATCCAGCGCTGATATGCAAACATATGTAAATCATAACAGCACTTTCACTCAAAGTCTTTTAATCAAATTTATCCATGATTAGCTTGAATCGGCACTTTCTCAAAAGTAACCAGACTGGCCTTACTAATGCCGCGGTTTTAATTGCTTTAGCCGCTTTGGTAAGCAGCCTACTGGGGGTGGTGAGAGATGCTCTATTGGCTAGCCATTTAGGGCTGTCTCGCTCACTCGACATCTATTACGCTGCTTTTCGAGTGCCAGATTTTTTCTATAATATTTTTATTTATGGGGCAATTACAGTCGGCTTTATTCCAGTACTAACAAGCTATTTAAAAAAAGATAAACAATCTGGCTGGGATTTAACTAGCGGTCTTTGCTTTTATCTGGGCGGTTTTTTGGTAATTTGCGGCCTATTAGCTGCAATTTTTGCCGTTCCGCTATGTGCTCGTATTTTTCCCGGTTTTACTGCCTCGGAATTGGCCCAAACTGTCTCTATGATGCGAGTGTTAATGATTCAGCCCATTCTTTTGGGTCTCTCTAGCATTTATAGCGCCGTCTTAGAAGTATTTAGATTATTTTTAGCTGACTCCCTTGCTCCCATACTCTATAATGTAGGTATTATTCTGGGAATCATTTTTCTTTTACCCCAATATGGTCTTTTGGGTTTAGCTTTTGGTGTCATCCTTGGGGCTCTTTTTAGCCTTGGGGTACGGATTTTGGCTATGCGAGAATTGGGATATCGCTGGAGCTTTGCCTACAAGGAAATAAGACCTGGGCTCAAAAAAATAGTGAAATTAATGGTTCCCCGCTCAATGACAATTATTCTCTATCAGATTTATATGTCTATCTTGGTGGGGCTAGCTTCCAAGTTGCCTGCCGGGCATTTAG
The DNA here is from genome assembly GCA_035404205.1 of Candidatus Paceibacterota bacterium. Taxonomy (NCBI): domain Bacteria; kingdom Bacillati; phylum Minisyncoccota; species Minisyncoccota bacterium. The sequence goes on from DAONGQ010000005.1 coordinate 13,870, forward strand.
CGGCTTTTAATTTGGCTAACAATATCCAAAGTTTCCCCCAGGTGGTTATTGCCTTGTCTTTAATTGTTTCGAGTTTCCCAGTATTGGCTAAACTGTATACCGATAAAAATGAAACAGGCTTTGCTGAAGTTTTTAGTACGACTCTCAAACAAAGTTTATTCATGATGATACCTATAACAGGGCTTTTTATTGTTTTACGGTACCCCATAGTAAGACTTTTATTGGGCTATGGTAAATTTGGTTGGCAAGCTACTAACTTAACGGCAAACATTCTCTTAATTTTCATTGTGGGGTTAGTTTGTCAGGCTCTCCAAAATCTTCTTATTCGCACTTTCTTTGCCTGTGATAAAAGCGCCGGACCATTTTTTGCCAGTCTCGCCACATATGGTTCTGGCATATTTTTAGCCTATTATCTAAGCCGGCAAAATGGTATTTTAGGGTTAACCTGGGCCTTTGTTATCACTAATATAATATATTTTTTGCTTCTGTTTATACTTCTCTTGCCATCCCTTAAATATGTTAACTGGAGCGGTTTGGGAAAAAGGGTAGGCGAGTATATGCTTATTACCGCTGGTGCATGTTTTATTGGACTAGAAACAGTTAAATTAACTAACTCTTGGTTTAATCAAACAAGGGTATTGGGGGTGATGGGACAAGCTGCTGTTGTGGGAATAGTCTTTTGCGCTATATTTTTATGGGAAGCCAAAGTTTTTAAAATGGAAGAGGTTTCTGCAGTGAAAAAAATTGCCCAACGTTTTCTAAAAAGTCATTAATTGCTTAAGTATGTCTGACGCGAAAAACAATTTCTCGTTTTCTGAAAATATTGTGCGTAACTTTGCTATTATTGCGCACGTTGATCATGGTAAATCTACTCTGGCCGACAGGTTGCTTGAATATACAGGTACCATCAAGAAGGACAAATTAAAATCTCAATATCTAGACCAGATGAGCCTGGAGAGAGAGCGGGGGATTACCATTAAACTTCAACCGGTTCGGATGGAATTTGAAAGAGAGGGTCGCCATTGTATTTTTAATCTTATTGATACGCCGGGTCACGTTGATTTTACATACGAAGTCTCCCGTTCGCTAGCAGCTGTGGAGGGGGCGGTTCTTTTGGTAGATGCGACCCAAGGAATCCAGGCTCAAACTATTGGCAATTTAAATCTAGCCCAAAAACAAGGTTTGAAAATAATAGGCGCCATTAATAAAATTGATTTGCCTGGAGCGGATATAGATAATCGACGCTTGGAATTAGCTGCGCTTTTAAACGTTGATCCAGACGAAATACTTTTAGTTTCGGCTAAAACAGGACAGGGTGTGCAAACCCTCATTGATAGGATTATAAAAGATCTTCCCCAGCCGCTGGGAAATAAAAACAAACCCTTTAAGGCTCTGGTTTTTGATTCCGTTTATGATTCTTTTAGGGGGGTGATTGCTTATGTTAGGGTAGTGGATGGTAAAATTAATGGCAGGGCTAAATTACATTTTATTGCCAAGGAAAGGAACGTGCAAAGTATAGAAAGCGGGTATTTTAAGCCAGAGCTTCTTCCTCAGGATTTTTTGGAAGCCAATGATATAGGTTTTATTGCTACTGGGCTTAAGGACCCTTCAGTTGTAACTATCGGCGACACTATTACCGATGCTGCTGGACTAGCCAGTGGTGTTACTTTGTTGCCGGGCTATAAGGAACCCCAACCAGTTGTCTTTGCGGGTTTTTATCCTATTGATCAAAAACAATTTGAGGAATTCAGAGAAGCAATTTTAAGGCTAAAGCTGAATGATTCTTCTCTCTTTTATGAACCTGATAATTCGGAAGCATTGGGTAGGGGTTTCCGCTTGGGCTTTCTTGGATTGCTCCACTTAGAGATTACCCAAGAAAGGTTAACTACCGAATATAATTTACAATTAGTAACCACTTCCCCCAATGTTAATTATAAAATTTATCTTCAAGACCATAGAATAATTTACATTACTAATCCGGCCGAATGGCCAGAAGACCAATTGATTGAGCACGTAGAGGAGCCTATGGTTAGAGTAGAGATTTTAGTGCCTACAAATTTTCTTCCGCCCGTTCTAAATCTTTTTAATGGCATTCGCAATAGCATCCTAGTTTCATCAAAAACAGTAGGCAATGAAACAGTGGTTTTACATTATGAACTCCCCTTAAGCGAACTGATCAAGGATCTTTATGATAAACTTAAATCAGTTTCTCAGGGTTTTGCCTCTCTTAGTTATGAGGTAATTGATTACCGCCCTGCGGCCGTAACGCTTCTAAAAGTGCGCCTGGCTGGTAAATTCTTCCCCAGTTTATGCCGGGTAGCTCCTCTCTCTGGCATAGAAAGAGAGAGTCGTCAGCTAGCCCTCAATTTGAAAGAAATCTTGCCTCGAGAATTATATACTATAGCTATTCAGATAGAAGGTATGGGAAGAATTGTAGCTAGAGAAACTATTCCAGCTATGCGCAAGGATGTTACAGATTATCTTTATGGTGGCGACCGTAGTCGCAAAATGAAGCTTTGGAAAAAGCAGGCTAAAGGGAAAAAGAAAACCTTGGCTATGGCTGATTTGCATCTCAGTCCAGAAACTTTTCTTAAAATCCTCAAAAAAAATAATCAATTGTAATTTTATGACCTCTTCCAATTTTAAAAAAATTACTAAATTTATTTTTTGGATTTTTGTTGCTGGTGTAGCACTGTTTTTAATGAACAGGCTTTACAGCCCTATTATCAAGAACTATTTATTTCTCAAAAAAGAAAAAGCTCAATTATTACAGCAAAAAAATGATATGCTAACCAACACAGAAACTCTTAAAAACCAGATAAAAAGTTCTCAAGAAGATAGAGGATTAGAAAGATCAGCGCGGGTTGAACTTAATTTGAAAAAGGAAGGGGAGGGAGTCATTTTCGTTTCCGAGGCTACTACAACCACTGCACCCCCTACAAATCAGTCAAGATTTTTATGGCTAAAAATTAAAGCGTGGTTTTCTAGGTTCAGATTTTAATTATATACATTTTATCTTTTTTTAGTTATAATAGGAAACCGATTGCGTGATGATTCAGTTTTTTTAAGCGGGTGTAGTGTAGCGGTAACACGTTTCCTTCCCAAGGAAAAGACCGCCAGTTCGAATCTGGTCACCCGCTCATACAGGTAGTTTTGAAGCTTGTGCCGATGTAGCTCATCCGCCAATTGGCGGAGGTAGAGCCGATACGCCATTCAGTGCCCTTTTAGTTCAGTGGCAGAACAGTGGTTTCGTAAACCACAAACGTCAGTTCAATTCTGACAAAGGGCTCCTTTTTTTATCAATCATAATGGTTGCTGAACTTGACTGTCAATGCTATTTTTGATATTATAACAATGTTTTCCATAGACATTAGGTACCAAAATGGGTAAAGCCTAACGAGGGGACAAGCGGGTCTTTGGCTCATGCTTGTTCAGGTCGATCTGTGGGAATCACAGATTTTTTAATTCACAAAATTTATGCTTACTCGAGAAGAAAAATCAGAAGTGCTCAAAGAGCTCAATGATAAATTGGCCCTAGCTAAGGGAATCTTCTTTATAGACTTTGGCAAAACCAAAACCTCTGATATTAACGGTCTGAAGAAGAATTTAATTCCTATTAACGGAGAATTCAAAGTAGCTAAAAAAACTTTAACTCAAAAGGCTTTAAAGAAGCAAAATAAGACTATCGCTCCTTTTGAACCCTCTGGTCCTATGGCTGTGGGCTTGGCTTATTCTGATGTTGTGCCTGTAGCCAAAGCGTTAGTGGATTTTGGCAGAAAGAGTCAGACGTTAAAAGTTCTAAGCGGTTGGGTGGATGGTCAAATTTATAGCAGTGAACAAATAATTACCCTCTCCAGGCTGCCTTCTCTGAAGGTGCTACAGGCCCAATTATTAGCTACGCTTAATGGTCCCCCTCAGAATTTGGTTTATGTTTGCAACGGCAACATCGCCAAATTGGTTAATGTTTTACATGCCGTGAGCGAAAAGAAAGTTTAATATAAGTTATAAATAAATTAATATATAAAAATATGGCTGAAGAACAAAAAGAAGTTATTGTCCCAGAAAAATTTCAAGATATTGTCTCTAAATTAGAGAAATTAACCGTTTTAGAAATGGCTGAATTAGTGAAAGTATTAGAAGACAAGTTTGGTGTTAGCGCTGCCCCTCAGGTCGTAGCTGGAGCGGCCCCTGCCGCCACTGCAGATACTGGCGCCGGAGAACAAACTAAATCTACCGTTTCCGTTATGTTAAAAGAGGGAGGTGAAAGCAAGATTCAGGTTATTAAAGCTCTTAGAGAAATTACTGGTTTAGGTTTGCAAGAAGCCAAAGCTATTGTTGATGCTGCTCCTAAAGCTGTAAAAGAAAATATTGCTGTAGCCGAGGCTGAAGATATAAAGAAAAAATTAGAAGAAGCTGGCGCTACTGTCGAGCTCAAATAAATGTTTGCTTTTAGCGTGTCCGAGAAAGGGTTTTTGGGCAGAAAAGCGCTTCTTATATAGAAAGCGCTTTTTTGTTGAAAAAAAGGCGCAAACAGGATATAATAAAAAAGTCTTAATAAACTGAAAGTTAATTAAGATTTGTAGTTGAGCGTAGTTTGAGCATTAAAGTTTAATCCGTTTAACGGATTAAAAATTGTAAATTGTAAATTGAAAATTATTTATATTGTATGCCTATAGACTTAGAAGATTTGTTTGGGTCTAAGGATAAGGTCAAAATCCTCAGATTTTTTCTTAACCACGTTGGCACAAACGTCTCCTTAAGCGAGTTGCAAAAAACCCTAAAGTTAAAAAGAGCCTCCTTAAATGCAGAAATAAAGAAGTTAAAAAATTTGGGCTTAATTAAGGAGACTAGGCGTTATTTAGTACCCAAAAATCAAACTATTCCGGCTCCCGCAAAGAAGGGAAAGAAGAAAAAAGCGATGGAGATACCTAGAAAATCGGTTTCTGTTTATTTTGTAAATGATAATTTCGTTTTTCTTAATGAATTGCAAAATATAGTAGGACATTCTAGCGGATTTGGTCAGTCTGAATTATCCAGTCAGCTTTCTAGGATAGGGCAAATAAAGTTAGCCTTGATTGCAGGTAGTTTAATTAATAATACCAAAGCTCGTGTCGACCTTCTTTTAGTGGGAAATAAAATAAAAGAGAAACGATTACAAAATATTATCAGCGATTTAGAGGCTAATATTGGCAAAGAGATTAATTATACCTTAATGAATACGGGAGAGTTTTTAGAAAGAAAGGGTATGGGTGATGTTTTTATCAGGGATATATTTGAATGGCCCAACAAAATTCTTATTAACCGTTTCTAAAGATTACTGATTGCAAAAGTAAACCATGAAATAATAGTTAAATTGCTGGTATGAAGGGCGGTTAGCTCAGCGGTAGAGCATTGCATTCACATTGCAGGGGTCATAGGTTCGAATCCTATACCGCCCACTTTTTTCCCTTAATGTCATTAATTAAAAATTTTGGAAACTATGAATATCAATAATAAAGGTTTGTGGGTTTTTGCTGCCATTGCAGGCATAGCCCTAATTGTGACCGGCTTTTTGGTGACTAATGCTATCTACAAAATAAAAAACTCAGAAAACACCATTGCGGTAACAGGTTCCGCTAAAAAAAATGTCACTTCGGATTTAGTGAAGTGGACAGGTTCTTTCTCTCGTAATATAGGTGTAGATGGTCTTAAAGAGGGATATGCCTCTATGAAAAAAGATTTAACCACCTTGCAGGCCTACCTTAAGACCAATGGTATTAACGATGACGCTTATACTATTTCTCCTGTATCCGTAGAGAATGTTTATAACTATAAACAGGATGGGGGTAGCCAATTGGTAGGCTATATTCTCAGACAAAATATAATTGTCCAAGCGAATGATTTACAAAAAATTACCAAGCTTGCTCAAGACGTGACGCCTATTATTAACCAAGGGCTTATCTTTTCTACCCAATCTCTTGAATATTTTTATACCAAATTGCCAGAAGCTCGTGTAGAACTTTTGGCCGAAGCTACTAAAGATGCCAAAAATAGAGCAGAAAAAATAGCTCAAAGCACCGGTGCCCAAGTCGCTTCTCTCCGTTCGGCAAGTGCAGGAGTGATTCAAGTTCTGCAGCCCAACTCTACCGATGTGTCTGACTCAGGAGCTTATGATACGAGCACCATTGAAAAGGAAATTACAGCAGTCATCAGAGTTTCTTTTTCTCTTAGGTAGCATTGAATAGCGCTAGTTAGAAAACAGCTTTTCTTTAAAAAGAAGAGTTGTTTTTTTATTTTCATAAAATGATTGTGTGAATAAAAAGTGGATAAGAAAATATTGCTTCTAATTCTCTCGAAAATATTCCTGTTAAGCCCTTTAAATACTGTGTTTGTTTGCCTCAGGTAAATTGCTCAAAATTATTCATAATGTGGGGAATAGGTATTGACTTAAAAGTCTCTGTGGCATAAAATGGATACAAGTTGGATAAAAGTGGATAAAAGTGGGGATAACTAAGTTTGGTAGGGGATAACTTAAAGACCCTTTTACACACTAATTATTAATTAACAGTCGCTTTTGTAGGCAATGTTTATAGGAGAATACCACCATAGCATAGACCAAAAAGGCAGATTATCTTTACCTGTGAAATTCAAGTCGGATTTAGCCGGCGGAGCAGTATTAACACGGGGGATAGATAACTGCCTTTTTTTGTGGCCCAAGGCTGCTTGGGCAGACTTTGTTAATAAAATCCAATCATTGCCTTTAACTCAGGCAAATCCTCGCGCCTTCGCTCGCTTAATGCTCGGTGGCGCTATGGAGGTAGAGATAGATTCCCAAGGTAGGATTCTGATTCCTAATTATTTGGAGGACTATGCCAAGTTGGGGAAAAAAGCTGTAGTTATCGGCCTCAATAATCGTTTGGAAATTTGGGATGAGAATAGTTATAAAGAATACCAAACCAAGACAGAAAAGGCTTCTGCAGAAATCGCTGAACAGCTAGTCTTTTAATGCCTATGCACGTTCCAGTTCTTTTACAAGAAGTTTTAAAATATTTAGCCCCTCAACCTAACGAGAATTTTATCGATGGCACTCTGGGCACAGGAGGTTATACCAAAGCTATTCTGGAACTGACAGCTCCTCATGGTCGAGTGTTGGGAGTAGATTTAGATAAAGAGGCTTACCAGAGGGCTCAAGAAACTCTAGTGCAGAATCATATTGACAAGGAGCGCTTGTTATTTAGGCAGGGAAATTTTTCCGCATTGAGAACTATCGTAACGCAAACTAATTTGGGTAAAATTAGCGGTATAGTTCTAGACCTTGGCTTAAATACCGATAGTTTAGAAAATTCTGGTCGCGGTTTTTCTTTCAAAAAAGATGAACCACTAATGATGACATTCACAGCTGATTGGCAAAATGCCCCTCGCACAGCGGCTACAATTGTGAACAGCTATTCTGAAAGAGAGTTGGCAGATATCTTTTGGCGGTACGGTGAAGAGAAATACAGCCGTTCAATTGCTAGAAACATTGTTAGCGCCAGGAAGCGGAATCCTATTACGACAACCCAAGCGCTAACATCCATTATTGAGCAATCCGTACCTAAAGGATACGAAAGGGGACGCATTAATCCTGCCACTCGCACTTTTCAAGCCCTAAGAATTGCTACGAATGACGAGCTAAATAATTTAAAAACTGCTTTGGAAGAAATTCCCAATCTTCTTCCCGAAGGAGGCCGTTACGTCGTAGTTAGTTTTCATTCTTTAGAGGACCGCCTGGTTAAGAGGGCTTTTAGAAAATTGAAAGAAAATGGTCAAGCCAAAATTCTCACTCCCAAGCCGGTAGTTGCCGGTGAGTCCGAAATTAATCTTAATCCCAAGAGCCATTCAGCTAAATTAAGAGCGATTCAAATCATTTAAGTTTATCAAGTTCATAAAGTTCGTGGAGCAAGGCACAACAATAATTTGTAATTTACTAATTTTTCAGTCATTTGTCAGGTCTCAATATTTAAACTGCGTGCCATAAGTTTTATTCGAAATTTAAAATTTAGCCTTTAAAATTTTTAATATATATCATATGCCAGACATTGCTTATAGAATCAGCGCTAACTCAAATTTTTCTGATAGTGCAAACACTGGCTTAAGTATGCTTTATTTTAAAAGTGTGAAAAAGACCAAGCGCCTGCTGGGTAGTGTCAGCCTGGCAACTTTTGTGCCCATTTTAGTTGCGTCGTTATTTTTGACACCCTACATTGCCTTGCGTTGTCAGATTGTCAGTCTTGATAGTGATATAAAAACTCTCAAGAAATCTCTTTCTGCTCTTACCGAAAACAATAATAGTCTGGAAAATATTGTTTTTAATGATATCTCCTTAGCCCAAGTTTCCAATTGGGCTCAAGCCAATCATTTTGTTGAAGTTAATGATTTTTACCCGTTAGTCCTCAACTCCAACGATAGCGTAGCTTTCACCGAATAGCCTTTAAGTTCTCTTCTTTTGGATGTCTAGTAATCATATTTCCAAATCATTTCGTATCCGCACCACTATAGTGTTTGTTTTGGCGGTCTTTTTACCGGTACTAGCGATAGTAGGACGTTTATTTTATCTGCAAGTGATTAAAGGAAATTATTATTCCAAGCTAGTTTTGGATAAAAACTATGCGGCCATCAATATCAAACCAGAAAGGGGTACCATTTATTTTGAAGACCATATTAATAACACTTTGGCGCCAGTAGCTACGAATAAAGTGTATTATACTCTTTATTTGGACCCTTCTAGCGTAGAGGTTGACCAACAGGAGGAACTGATTAAAGATTTGAAAACCCACTTTCCTGACCTCGAAGAAACAAAAATTAGGGAAGGTCTAGCTAAAACTAAGTCAAAATATTATCCCTTAATTACTAAAATAGACGATTACGATTTAGTAAGTCAGTTGCAAAAAAATCCAATTGCCGGTGTTGGTTTTGCCAAAGAGAGCATACGCTATTATCCCTTTGGAACCTTAGCTAGCCAGGTAATTGGTTTTTTGCAGACAGACAACAAGACCAAGAATCTGGTTGGAGTTTACGGTTTGGAGAAATATTATAATGATATCTTGGAGGGGTCTAGCGGCACTTTCGAGGGAGCTATTAGTGGTATTGGTACCTTGATTCGTTCTCTTGGCAGCAAAGAGCAGGCAGTGATACCGGGCAGCTCTATCATTACTACCATTGATAAAAATGTTCAGTTCAAAACAGAGCAAGAACTGCAAAATATAGTAACGCAAAAAGAAGCCGCTAGCGGTATGGCCATTATCATGGAAGCAGACACAGGCAAAATTCTCGCTATGGCTAATTACCCAACTTTTAACCCTAATGAATATTCAAAAATACGCGACTATAGTTTGTATAGAAACAATACGGTGGAAAACAGGTACGAATTAGGGTCTGTGGTCAAAATCTTAACTATGGCCGCAGGGTTGGACGCCGGAAAAATCACAGAAGCGAGCACTTATAAAGATGACCATAAAATAACCCTCAACAATAAAACTATTGGCAATTATGAAGGGCATTTGTACGGTTTGGTTGACATGAAGGAAATATTGGCGAAATCTATCAATATGGGCGCTGTCTATATAGAACAGCAGTTGGGCGGTTCGGCTTTGCGTGATTATTTTAAAAAATTCGGTCTTGATAGCAAAACCGGCATTGACCTTCCGAACGAGGCTGAGGGTTCCTTAAAAAACATTGATAGGCAAGAAGCCAGAGAAATCGATTTTGCGACTGCTGCCTATGGGCAGGGCATTGCTACTACCCCCATAGAGATGGTAAGAGCCACTACTGCCATTACTAATAATGGTAAACTTGTAAATCCTTATATCCTAGAGGGGATTAAGAAACCAGATGGCACCATAGAACCAATACATGTCGATAACGAAGATACTAATACTGTTATCAGCCCCGAAGTTGCTGCTAAAGTTAAGGCCATGATGGTTTATACAGTGGAAAATGGATATGGCAAACGGGCTAAAGTAAAGGGTTATAAATCCGGGGGTAAAACAGGCACGGCTATGATGTTTGTTAACGGAGAGTATTCCGATACGGATAATATTCATTCTTATATCGGCTTCTTTCCGGTTGACAAGCCTAAGTACATCATTTATGCAGTTCTAACTAAGCCTATGGTAGGACTTTCAGCCGAAAGCACGGCGACTGTTCTCTGGCATAACCTATCTGCCTACCTCATCAGCTACTACAACATACCTCCGGACGACCTAACCAATTAATTAACTGTTTATTTTAATTATCCAAACAAGCAAGAATAAAAAATAGCCGGTTAATAAACTAGCGGTTAAAAATAAAATTAATTTCCATTTAGATTCTTTGCTTTTAAATCCAAGGAAGATATCGCTTAGAATAAAGATAGTGGCGATAGCGGGGATAGAAAGCAAACTGCTGCGATTACTGAAATAATCGACGCCAAAAGAATTTCGATGTAAGACAATACTGCTTCCTGGTCCCAATTTAATAACATAATGAATAGCTAATACCCAGGTTAAACCTAGAATTACGGCAATGGCAATTAGCCAGTATGTTTGTAGATTCTTTTTAAATTGCATTTTTTGAGAAGTATTTTTGTATTCTTTCTATCCCTTGTTTGGGCATTTTAGAATATTAATGTATTACACGTCCTAGTGCATCTTTTTCAGTTACGGTTTGGACTTTGGACTTTGGACATTGGACTTTTTTGTATCCGTTGTCTTATTCTTTGGCTGCGGTTTAAACTTTAGACTTTGGACATTGGACTTTTTTGTATCCGTTGTCTTATTCTTTGGCTGCGGTTT
>DAONGQ010000005.1:24759-44354 GCA_035404205.1 Candidatus Paceibacterota bacterium
AAACTTTAGACTTTGGACATTGGACTTTTTTGTATCTGGTACCCCTGTAGGGATTTGAACCCTAGTTCTATGGCTGAGAACCATATGTCCTAACCAGGCTAGACGACAAGGGCATTTAAACCAATAAAGAATAGCTGATTTAAAACCTAAAAGCAAGCTCTTCTGGCTGCCTAACTTGCAAAAAACTAGCAAATCAGTTATGATATGCCTACTTAATTAACCTTTATATTTTATGATTGCAGTAATAGAAACAGGGGGTAAACAGTATCTTATTAAACCAGGCACGGTTATCTCTATAGAAAAAATAGCGAAAGCGAAAGAAGGTGAAAAGTTGCTTTTTGATAAAGTGCTTTTTACTGCCGATGGTGACAAAATCAGTTTGGGCCGACCCTACCTTAAAGGTGCTACTGTCGAAGCGGATGTTTTAAAAATCGGCCGTTCTCGAAAAATGATTGTCTTTAAATATAAAAACAAAACCCGATACAGCAAAAAGCAAGGTCATCGCCAGCCCTTTGTCCAAGTCAAAGTAAAATAAGAAAATTAAAACTGCCTTCCGGGCAGTTTTTTCAAGCCTAAAATTGAAAATTAAAAATCAACTTTACAGAACCTATCCTATGTTTCTTGCCTATATTTTAAGGCATTAGACAATGTTTCCTCGTCGGCGAATTCCACTTCGCTCCCATGAGGCAATCCACTTGCTAAGCGAGAGAATTTAATTTCTTTGTCTATATTTTGTAGTTGATTCTTTAAATAATTAGCCGTTAAATTGCCGTCTGTAGTTTGCCCCAAAGCGATAATTATTTCTTTAATACGCGCTTGAGGGATGTTTTTTTGTCTTTTCACCCTTTCTTTTAATTCTTTAATTCTTAATTTTTGGCTATTTTCTGGGTCAATAGCCGTTAAAAGCCCTCCCAAAACAAAATATAAACCATGATAAGTGCCAGTTTTCTCCAAGGATAAAAGATCTGTTTCTTTCTCGACAAGGAGAAGTGTTTGGTGATCTCTTTTTTTGTCAGCGCATACTGGACAAACCGACAGCTCCTTATCATCAGTTTCAAACGGCATAAAACATAACGAGCAAATTTTTAATTTAGCCATTGTTTCTTGACCAGCCTTAACAAGTATTTCCAAGTCAGCAAAGGGGTGGTCTTCTTGGTCTGGGCGCGCAAGGGCATAGGCGGCCCTCAGGGCCTGTCTTGTAGTCATTCCCGGCATTTGGGCTATTATATTCGCCAGGTGTTTTAAATTTTTAGGGATTATTTCCATAGATATCTCGCGGTCTTGCAAAACAAAGTTATTATAAATCCTCCGGCGGAATAGAGTTTTCGTCTTCACCATATTGTTCAAAACCTTCAGCACTGCTATCCATATCGGTAAAGCTAGCAATATCTTGATTAAAGTATAGCTGTATTTGGCCGGTAGGCCCGTTTCTGTGTTTGGCGATAATAATATCGGCAATTGGCGTATGGTTATACGTTTCGGGCTGGTTGTCGGTATTAGTAATACCAAAACCGCCGCCCCTCACCTTATCTTTCCTATAAATAAACATAACGATATCGGCATCTTGTTCGATAGACCCGCTTTCTCTTAAATCAGATAGACGAGGTTTTTGATCTCCATCTCTTTTTTCCACATCACGCGATAATTGCGAGAGGGCGAGAACGGGAACATTTAATTCCCTGGCAATCGCTTTTAAACCTCTGGATATTTCTGTAACTTGTTGGACCATGCTTTGAGCGCTATTAGCCGGTTGTATCAACTGCAAATAATCGATAACAATCAAACCCAAGCCAACCTCTGTCTGTAATCTACGAGCCATGGTTCTTATTTGCAAAATAGTGGGGGAAGGGGTGTCGTCTATATAAACTGGACATTGTGATAGAGTGTCCATGGCATCTCTTAATATCGTAAAATCATTTAGTTCTCCCTCTGCCGATAAATGGCCAGTTCTAATTTTCCAGGCATCAATTCTTGATTGGGCTGCCAACATTCTGTCTACCAACTGATCCTTAGACATTTCTAAGCTAAAAAACCCAATAGGCTTTTTGCTCTTCATAGCTGCTTGTCGAGCGATATCTAAAGCTAAAGAGGTTTTTCCTAAAGATGGCCTGGCTGCTAAAATAATCAAATCTGATTTTTGTAATCCAGAAAGTTTATTATCCAAATCTTTGAAGCCGGTGGCGATGCCACGCATAGAGCCATACCCTTGTTTATTTAATTCGTCAATTCTTTCATAAGCTGATTTTAATTCAGTATTTAAAGGAACAAAGTCTCTGGTAATAGAACTTTGAGAAATAGCGAAAATAGCTTGTTCGGCCTTGTCTACCAAGACGTTTACGTCTTGGTCTTCTTGCCAGCCCAAGGAAGCAATATCAGAAGAAGCGCTAATCAGGTCTCTTAAAATCTTCTTCTGGTGGACTATCTGAGCATAATAATAAATATTGGAGGCGCTGGAAACTTTATTAACCAAAGCGCTTAAAGTGCTGGAACCGCCAATACTTTTTAAAGTATCGGTATCTTTAAGACGATTGCTGACGCTGACTATATCAATTGGTTCCGCTTTGGAAAAAAGGTCTAGGATGGTTCTATAAATAATTTGATGGGCTGGTTTATAAAAATCATCCGTTTGTAAAATATCAGCGACTTTGTACATGGCATTTCTATCTATAAGAATAGCGCCGAGCACGGCCTCCTCTGCTTCAATACTCTGTGGTGGCATTCTATCTGTCGCGTTCGAACCCACCTTATTAGTAAGCTGATATTTTTTTTCTCCGATTTTGTTGCTAGTAGGCATAGTTCTGGTTTAAATTGCTGGCGGTTAATAATTTAACATTCAAGTATAATTAATTTGTTCCCTTGATTTCAATAATTTGACCTCGGGGAGTATCTTTGACCCAAAAGCCTAAACTTTCGATTTCATTTCTAAGCCTATCTGATTCTGCCCAGTCTTTTTCCTCTCTTTTATTTTTTCTGCTATCAAGCAGAGAAACCAAATTGGCAGGAATTAATTCATGAACTTTGGGCAAGAGTTTCAATCCTAAAATAGTATCCATTTTTGCAATAGTGTTCAAAATCTCGCTAGCATTTTCAAAATCCAATTTTTCTTGGTATTTATTTAAGAAAATGTTTAAGCTAGCTAAAGCTTGCGGCATATTTAAATCCGTATCGCAAGCTTCATTAAAAGCCCTTATGATTGCCTCGTAATTAGACCCAAAATCAGTCTTAGTTTCTTTAAGCAGGTCGCGATAAGTAGGGTAATATGTCAGAAGGTCAGCCATTAGCTGAATATTGGCGATAGTCTGCTTCAGGTTCTGCAAAGACATTTGCGCCGCTGCCAATGAGTCCCAATCAAACTCAATTTTTTTTCGGTAATGAGTATTTAAGATTAGGTATCTATAAGAGAGGGGGTCAAAGCCTTTTTCTTTTAAGGTTGAGACGAGGATAGCATTGCCTTCGGATTTGCCCATACGCCCCTCTTTTAGCTCTAAAAATTCCCCATGAAGCCAATATTTAACAAAGGGCTTGCCGGTAGCCGCTTCTGCCTCAGCGATTTCATTAGTATGATGGACTGGAATATGGTCTATGCCTCCGCAATGAATGTCAAAAGTTTCGCCTAAATATTTCATGGACATCGCCGCGCACTCTATGTGCCAGCCGGGGAAACCTTTACCCCAAGGAGAATCCCATTCCATTTGCCGTTTTATTCCAATCGGAGAAAATTTCCATAAGGCAAAATCGGTAGGATTCTTCTTCTCGGCTATCATTTCTACTCTGATGCCGGCTCTTAACCCTTCAATATTAAGTCCCGCCAATTTTCCATAATCAGCGAGCTTGGAGGTATCAAAATAAATACCGTCGCTAGTTTTGTAAGTAAAGCCTTTGTTTTCTAACCTTTGTATCAATTCGATTTGTTCATTAATATGCTCAGTTGCCTTGCACCAAATATTAGGGGGGATGATATTCAGCTCTTCTAAATCTTTTTGGAAGGCAGTTGTATAAAAGGCCGCTATTTCCCAAGCGTTTTTCTTTTCCTTGATAGCCTCTTTCTCTAGCTTATCTTCACCAGTATCTGCATCAGAAGTCAAATGTCCTACGTCGGTGATGTTCATGACGTGGTTGACTTTATAATTGTGCGTCAGAAGGACTCTTTTTAAAATATCCTCAAAAATATAGGTTCGCAGATTGCCTATATGGGCATACATATATACAGTGGGCCCGCAGGTATAAAGACCGACGTTGGGCGGGTCAAGAGGAACAAATTCTTCTAATTGACGCGAAAGTGTGTTGTAGAACTTAAGGCTCATTAAATAATATTTTTCTTTTTAAGTATAGCAAAAACGATAACTGATAAAGTTGCGCCTAAAGCCAAAATATAGACCCAGCTAAAGGGGAGATTTATTAAGGGTAAGTCTCTGCTATTAATTTGATAAATAGAAAAGACGAGCAGAGCCGGCCAAATAAACAGGGAGATGTAGGTATAGACTCCGGTTAGGCGATTTACTTCAGTGGAAACCAGGGTATTAAAAGTGCTTTCCAAAGAATTAATAATATCACTAAAGCCCTCGATAGTGTTATTCATCTTGAAGCTGTCATTAACCAAAATATCAAAATAGGTTTCTGAGTCTTTGCCATAGAAAGTGGTCCCCATAATCTTAAGGGAGTCAATGATGTTTCGATTGAGGCTCGCTATCCTTCTAAAGCTTAGGATATCTCTTTTTAACATAGCCAGTTTCAGCACCAAGACATGATCTGATGTATGGCGATCAAGAATTTCTTTCTCAACGGCAGTAAGCTTATCGTTGATATGTCTAATTTCTCTGTCGCAATATTCGAAATAAGTTTCTAAGAGTTTTTCCAGAAATACATAAGGGGTGGAGTTAAGATATTTCTCGCCGATTTCCTCTGGGGCGCAATTGGCTAAGATTTGCTCAATCGGTTCGACATTGTTTTCGTAGCGTATCGTAATGATAGTGTCTTTGGTTAATATGACATCTAGCTCTAAGGGCCTAGTTAATTGTTGAGCATCCTCCCAAAAGGGGAAATGGAAGACGGCGTAAAGTAAATCGCCATGCCTATTTACACTTTGTCGGGGCGATTGCTCCATTAACCCGGCCAAAACATGGGGGGGAAGTTTATACTCGTTTTTGAGATAATTGATATCTTGCTCATTAGGCAGGCCGATATCAATCCAAGTGCATCTATTTTTTATAATAAGCATGAAGTTTCTTTATTAAAAGTTGTTACAAGTTTACCATGTTTAAAAAGCGGCATCAATGGTTTATAAAATGGGGATAGTTAAAGAGCAAATGAGCACTCTTGACAATAGACTGCTAATGAGTATAATGGTCAAGATAAACATTGTTTAGCCTTTATGACGAAAACAAAAAAAACGGCCAAAATTAGTAAGAATACTAAGGCCATTAAAATAAATTCTGCCAGCAGAAGCAAAAAGAAGACAGACCTTCTAGATCGTCGCTATCGGATTCTCAATTTGGTGGTGAGCCAGTATTTAGAAAAGGGAGAACCTATCGCATCTGATTTTTTTTGCGAACACTATAACCTGGCCCTTAGTCCAGCATCAATTAGAAGAGAGTTCTTTTTTTTAACCAAGGACAAATATTTGACGCAGCTTTATCATTCTGCGGGGCGTATTCCTACTGATGAAGCTTTGGAGCTATTTATTGACAACTTTTTGCGCAGTGACCAACTTGCCAAAACTATGAATAATTTGTTCCAGTCATTGCGCGAATATTTGGAACCAGCCCAGCTTAAAAAAGCCGATCAAGAACCTGAATCCTTTGAAGAACTAGTTGATCGTTTAGCCCAAGAATCTCGGAGCCTAACCCTAGGCTACAATAAAGACAAAAATCATATCTATAGAGCTGGTCTAGAATATTTTTTGGATCAATTAAAAATTGATGAACCTCAGCAATTAAAAAAGATAATCCTTAGTTTAGAAGAAATTCCTGATAAATTACAGAAGGTAATTGAAGGACAGAAGCCCAATAAAGTCTATACCTATGTTGGACAGAACGGTCCCTTTACGGGGTCAGAAGACATGAGTGCTATCACCCTCAATATGCCCAAGCCCAATTGGCTCTTAGCTATTTTGGGACCTAAATATATGGCTTATGATAAAAATATTGCTCTCTTGCAACTTATTGCTAATAAATTAAGTTAATTATGACAAATAAAAAAAATTCGGCCCCAAATGCCGATAACCAAACGAGCGCTCCAAAAATATCTGAAATACCGCAAGAAAATCTCAACCAATTAGAAACACTGCAGCAAAAAATAGAACAGTTAGAAGAAGAGAAAGAAAAATACCTTAAAGGTTGGCAACAGGAAAGAGCGGACATTTTGAACTATAAGCAAAAAGAAAATGAACGAATAAGCGAAGCCATTAAGTTTGCTAACCAGGCGCTTCTCAAAGACCTTATTGGTGTGATGGATAATTTTGATTTTACCGTAGCCAACTTAGAATCTTTGGAGCAAGCTGACGGCGATAAACCAAAAAATTGGGAGGTGATGTTAAAGGGGATTTATCTTGTGAAAAGTAATCTGGAAAAGCTTTTGACTGATTATGGGCTGGCTAAAATTCCTGCCTTAGGTATTCCCTTCAATCCTGCGGTGCATGAAGCGGTAAACTATGCTAATGACCCCACCCAGCCTGCTGATATTATTACAGAGGAATTGCAGAGCGGTTATAGTCTGGAAGGACGCACTCTTAGGCCCGCTAAGGTTATCGTAAACTCTCCTCCCTCAGCAGAATCGAAAAATGGTGAATGAATTTAGTGCTTGAATTTTACTTGGACTTTAGAAATTTGTGTTTTACTTTAAACTTTACAAACTTTATAACTTTATAAACTTATTTACTTATGTCTAAAATTATTGGAATTGATTTGGGAACCACTTACTCAGAAATGTCTGTTTTTGAAAATGGTCAACCTAAAGTATTGGAAAATAGCGATGGAGAGAGAACCACTCCTTCCGTTGTGGCTATTAATAAAAATGGAGAACGTCTGGTAGGCATGCTAGCCAAAAGGCAGGCTATTATTAACCCTACCAACACGATTTTCTCTGTGAAAAGACTAATCGGGAGAAAGTTTTCCGATGAAACTGTGCAGCAAGATAAAAAGATTTTGCCTTATGAAATTCGCGAGGCTGCGAATGGCGGTGTAGAAATTAAAATGGCTGATAAATGGTATAAACCGGAAGAAATTTCCGCTATGATTTTGCAGAAGCTTAAGGCTGATGCCGAAAAATATTTTGGTGAACCAGTGAATGAAGCTGTTATTACCGTGCCTGCTTATTTTGATGATTCGGAGCGTCAAGCTACTAAAAACGCTGGTGAAATTGCTGGCTTAAAAGTTACTAGAATTTTGAACGAACCAACTGCTGCTGCTCTGGCTTATGGTTTTAATAAAAAAAGCAATAGCAAATTGGTTGTTTATGATTTTGGCGGCGGCACCCTAGATGTTTCTGTTATTGAAGTTGTGAATGACCTGAAAGATGAAAAGGCTGGTGACAAAGGTGGGGAAGAGGTGACAGTGCTCTCTACTGGCGGCGATAGCCACTTAGGTGGAGATGACTTTGACCAAAGAATTATAGATTGGGTTATCGGAGAATTTAAAAAAGAAAATAGCATTGACCTCTCCAAAGACCCTTTGGCTTTGCAAAGAATTAAAGAGGCTTCCGAAAAAGCCAAGAGAGAACTGTCTACTTCCCTGGAAAGCGAAATCAATCTGCCTTTTATTGCTTCCGATAGCGCTAACACTCCCAAGCATTTGGTTATGAAGATTACTCGCGCTAAATTTGAGGAATTAACGCGCGATTTAGTAGATAAATCTATTGAGAGATTAAAAGGCACCCTAGCTTCGGCTAATTTAACCCTCAAAGATATTGATGATGTTATCCTTGTGGGCGGAACCACTCGTATTCCTATGGTACAACAGAGAATCAAAGATCTGACCGGCAAGGAACCCAAGAAAGATATTAATCCCGACGAGGTAGTTTCTATGGGAGCGGCTATTGTGGCTGGCAATTCTAATGGTTCCAGCCAAGGAATACTTCTTATTGATATTACGCCCTTAACTTTGTCTATCGAAACTATGGGTGGTGTTGCTACCCCCATGATTCCCAAAAACACTTACATTCCTTATAAACACACGCAAATATTTTCCACAGCAGAAAATAACCAACCTTCTGTAGAGATTCATATAGTGCAAGGAGAAAGGCCGATGGCTGCGGACAATAAAACATTAGGGAAATTTATTCTTGATGGTATTATGCCGGCGCCTCGGGGCGTTCCCCAAATTGAAGTCACTTTCGATATCGATTCTAATGGCATTTTGAATGTTACCGCCGCTGATAAAGCTACGGGCAAAAGTCAGTCTGTCAGAATAGAGGGTTCTACTGGCCTCTCCAAAGAAGATGTAGAAAAGATGAAACAGGAAGCAGAAAAATTTGCCGATGAAGATAAGAAGAAGAAAGACCTAATTGAAGCGCAAAATCAGGCGAATGCTTTGACCTATACCGCCGAGTCCGCGCTTAAAGACGCTGGCGATAAGATAACTCCTGAGCTTAAAACTAAAATTGAAGAGAAGATTAATCATCTTAAAACAGTGGCTACTCAAAATAATTTAGAAGAAATTAAGTTGGCAAGCGAAGATTTAAGCGCCACTCTGCAAGAAATTGGTAAGACTATGTATCAGACAAAAGAAGAACCCAAAAAGGAAGATGCTCAGCCTCAGTCAGAAGAGCCCAAGACTTAAAAAGGAATAAAAGGGGTACTTGTAATTTTACATCTACCCCTTTCATCGGTTATAATAGCAATAAGCTTATCAAGTTCATAAAATCGAAAGTTTTAAAAAGGGGTCTATAATAAACAAGTGTTTTAGATTTTCTTTAAACTTGGAACTTTGGATTTTTATGTTAACTTTATAACTTTACTAACTTTATAAACTTGTTGTATGCCTACCGACCCTTTCGATGTTCTTAAGAAGATCTTTAAGCCCAAAGCAGTAGTATCGCAAGAGAACGATTTCTATCGTGTCTACCGTATGGCTTACAGCGATAGACGCCTATTCTATAAACAAAGCTTGGCCATATTATTGTTAATCATTCTAACTGTCTTAGTCGGAATGACTGGTTATAGCTTTTTGTCTCAGGAGCAGGTGCTGGGAGCAATTTCTCCTTTTTGGTTGCCAATAGTCTTATCGTTGTTTCTCTTGGCCGCTGTTCCCATCGTAGATTTTACTTTTAAGACCAAATATCTTGTCCTCTTCTTTTCTTCCACCATTTTTCTTGTCCTCTGCTTAATCTTGCAAGTATCCTTAAAGGGGACTGTTTACTGGCAACTCTTGATACCACTAGTTGCCTATCTAGCGCTCACCCTTATTGGTACCGGTCGCATGAAAATGCAGGCTGAGAATCAGATAGACTTTAGCTGGTGGCAAATTAGTAAGACGGGGCTACGATTTTTTATTTATGCCTATCTTTGTCTTTTCTTTGTTTTTGGATTTTGGATGGTTAAAAATAGTAGCGTAAAATATAATTTAGATTGGGAAAGTTTATTCACTCGGTCAGTAAGCAAGCAAATGAAGTATGTTATTCCTCAGATCAATTTGGAGGGGAGTATCGATGATTTATTAACCAGCATTATTGATAAACAATTTAATGAAGTTCCGGTAGGCCCGGATGCAAATACTGGCTTGCCACCAATTATTCCTGACGCTACCCCTGTCACCACCTCGGCTTCTAAAACTAAATCGAAGGCCACAACTATTACTACTAAGATTAAAACCACGACAACGACAGTGCCAAACTATGCCACGCTAATAACCCAAGAGACTCTAAGGCAGAAGGCCATATTGCTGGTAAGCGCTAAGAATCAATTAGCTAAAGTTTTGGGTATAGACATTAGCGGTCAAGAAACTATTTTTGGGCTAATGAAAAAGTTTATTGTCACTAAATTCAACACCTGGGGCCCGGTTATTACTTCTATTCTTATCCTGGTTCTGGGTCTAGTAGCGTGGCAATTGATTAATGTGCTAGTATCAGTGGTTTGTCTCTTTACCAGTCTTCTCAGCGGTTTGCTATTAAAAATATTATTAAGTACCAAGTTTTTGCAATTTAAAACAGTCAACATTCCCCATAAGATATTGGCTCTCAACGAAGATTAATCTATGCGTGATTATTATCAGACTTTAGGAATAAAAGAAAATGCCAGTCAAGAAGAAATTAAACGCGCGTTTCATCAATTAGCTTACAAGTATCATCCCGATCGACCGGGGGGCGATGAAGACAAGTTTAAGGAAATTAACGAGGCTTATCAGACTCTTAATGACCCTCAAAAAAGAGCCCAATATGATGCTATGCGTCGAGGCGGTTTTGACTTCAGTGGTACAAACGGCTACCAAGGAGAAGCTGCGCGTGGTTTTGGCGGGTTTAATGATTTTTCTGATTTTGGTTTTGATTTCAGCCAGTTTGGAAACTTTGGTTCCTTTTCTGGTAATCGCCAAGCAAGCGGAGAAGAGAAACTAAACATAGAGATCACTCCCAATGATATTACCCGTGGTATGGAAAGAGAGATGGCTTATGAAGATATTGTTGATTGTCCCACCTGCCATGGTTCTGGAGCTGAGCCCGGTTATGGTTTTAAAACCTGTCCAGTATGCAAAGGAAGCGGCTCGCAAAAAATTAGGGTACCCTTATTTGGGAATATTAGTATCGCTTGTGAAAATTGCGGAGGGACGGGAAAAATAGCTGAACGAGTATGTCATACTTGCAGGGGGAAGGGTAAGGTGAAGGAAACCAAACGGTTTAATATAAAAATCACTCCTATAAAATAAACTTATGGCTTACGAGGAAAAGGAGCTAGAATCTATGCCTTTAGCTGAAAGGATGCGTCCTCGTGATTTCAAAGAGTTCATTGGTCAAGAAGAAGTGGTGGGACCGAATACTCTTCTAAGGCAATCGATAGAAAATGATACTCTACAATCAGTTATTCTTTGGGGTCCTCCGGGTTGCGGTAAGACTACTTTGGCCAAAATTATTGCTAGAAATACTCGTAGTTATTTTCAAGATTTTTTGCCTATAGCCCAAGGTGTGGCTGATGTTAGGGAAATTGTGGCGTTAGCCAAGAAACGCTATCATTTTAATGGTCAAAAAACTATTTTATTTGTAGACGAAATTCATCGTTTTAATAGAGGCCAACAAGATGTTTTTCTTCCTTATGTCGAAGACGGTTCTATTATTTTAGTAGGGGCAACCACTGAAAACCCTTCTTTTGATATTATTACCCCCTTGCAATCTCGTTCCATTGTAGTTCCTCTGAAACCTTTAGATAGCCTTTCCATGGCTAAAATTATCAGAGGAGTATTGAAAGATAAGGAAAGGGGCTTGGGGAAATATAATGTAGCGATTAAAGAGTCGGCATTGAAAAATTTAGTGACGTTTGCCGATGGTGATGCCAGGAATGCTCTTAATCTTTTGGAATTTATAGTCATCAACCATGCCTATCCTTCTTCAGAAAAGAAATTAATTATCGATAACGAGCTATTAAAAACCAGCCTGCCCA
Organism: Candidatus Paceibacterota bacterium; assembly: GCA_035404205.1. NCBI lineage: Bacteria > Bacillati > Minisyncoccota > Minisyncoccota bacterium. The sequence goes on from DAONGQ010000005.1 coordinate 36,341, forward strand.
AGCAAATCATTCGCTACGACAAAAAGGGAGACATGCATTATGATATTATTTCGGCTTTTATTAAATCTATGCGCGATAGTAACCCCGATGCCGCCATCTATTGGTTGGCTCGTATGCTTGCTGCCGGGGAAGATATTCGTTTTATTGCCAGACGTATGATAATTTTTGCTTGTGAAGACATTGACCATATGGATGAAACAGCCATTATAGTAGCTAATAATGTGGCTCAGGCAGTGGAATATGTGGGTCTGCCCGAAGCCAGAATTATTTTAGCCCACGGAGTGACTTATTTAGCTTCAGCCCAAAAAGACAACGCTTCTTATATGGCCATAGAAGCCGCCCTAAAAGACGTTGAAGATTATGGCAATTTACCGGTACCCTTGCATTTACGCAATGCCGTTACTAAGCTAATGAAAAATTTGGGATATCATGAGGGTTATAAATATCCTCATGAATATGAAGGTCATATAACTGACCAGGGAGCAAAAGATTTACCGGAAAAATTGCGAGGCAAAACATATTTTAAACGTCGCGCAGAATAGCCATTTTTTCATTGCCAATTAGAATTTTGTGATTTATCCACTACTTAGAAATTTAAAACGTATTTATGTCTTTATTTTTTGTAATTTTGGGTATAGTTGGCATAGTCCTTTGGATTATAGGCATAGTTATAATTCTCTGGAATCTTAAAAAGATTACCGGCAGACCCCAAGATGATCGCTCACTAAATCTCCTTCAGGGGCAGATTTCTGATATTCATAGAACTTTGGACGAAAGGCTGAAGGACTTAAATTTTGTTACTCGCGATATTACAGAAAAAGTTACCAAATTGGATGATACCAACAAGCAGGTGATTGGTTTTGCCGATCAACTGCAGAATTTGCAGAATATTCTCCAGAACAGCAAACTCAGAGGCAATTTAGGGGAGTATCAACTGTCCCTGGTTTTGAGTAATGCTTTGCCGCCTGCCGCCTACAAGGAACAATATGAATTTCAGAATGGTGAAGCTGTGGATGCGGCTATTTTCTATAAAAAGAAAATTATTCCCGTGGATTCCAAGTTTCCCTTGGAAAACTATAACCGGCTGTTAAGTGAGAAAAATGAAGCTGAAAAAGCCAAGTGGGACAAAGCTGTTTCTGACGATATCAAAAAAAGAATAGAGGAAACGGCGAAATATATTCGCCCCAAAGAGGGGACAACTGATTTTGCTTTTATGTTTATCCCCTCGGAGGCTATTTATTATGATATTTTAACTAATAATGTGGGCGCGCTCAAAAGCAATACCCGCTCTTTGGTAGAATATGCTATGGTGGACAAGCGTGTTTATATAGTAGCTCCCACTACTTTATGGGTTTATCTGCAAATGGTGGTTCAAGGATTAAAAGACGAAAAGCTAGAAAATTCTTTAGGAGACATTCAGGAAAAATTAAGAGATTTAGTTTCTCATCTTAAAAATTTGGAAACTTATTTTAAAAAGCTGGGCGAACACCTCAGAACAAGTGTAGGCGCTTTTAATGATGCTTATAAAGAACTGGGAAAATTCAGCAAAGACGTTCATAAAATTACCGATTTGGACATAGAAATTATTCCAGACAAACTTGATAAACCCAGGAATTGGGAATCAGAATCAGATGATGAAGACGAAGAGTAATTCTTAAAATAACCCTCTTGACAGCCTCTAATTTTAGACTATAATGCCTTATTGGCAATCTCTGGTCAAGATTGCTAATCAACTGTTATTAATTAATTTAAAGAGATTCTCATGGATAATATAAAACCCTTGTCAGATCATTTGTTTATAGAAAAAATAAAAGAAGAAAAAGTCAGCGCCTCGGGGATTGTTATTCCCGAAACGGCTGAAAATCACTCTTCTATTGGCAAAGTAGTAGCCGCGGGGCCAGGAAAAACCAATGAAGATGGCGACTTAATACCAATGACGGTTAAGGTTGGCGACACGGTAGTGTTCACTCAGTATTCTCCTTCAGATATTAAAATTAATGATAAAGAATATTTAGTCGTGCGCGAATCGGATGTTCTCGCTATCCTCTCGGAGTAAATGCGTAAGAATTTGAAATAAATATAATATTTTTCTTGAATTCCGGGCTTTTTACTTTATAAACTTTATAACTTTACAAACTTTATAAACTTATTGACATGGCAAAACAAATTTTATTTGATGACAAGTCTCGTCAATCGCTTAAAAACGGCGTAGATAAGCTTTCTAATGCTGTTAAAATCACTCTTGGTCCTAAAGGCTCTCATGTTGTTATAGACAAAGGCTTTGGTTCTCCCGTTATCACTAATGACGGCGTGACCATCGCCAAGGAGGTTGAGCTAGAAGACAAGGTGGAAAATGTCGGTGCCGCTTTAGTCAAAGAGGCTTCGGAAAAAACCAAAGAATTAGCTGGCGACGGTAGCACTACGGCGGTAGTCTTGGCTTGGTCTATGATTAACGCTGGTTTAAAAAATGTTACGGCTGGGGCCAATGCTTTAAAGCTTAAAGGAGGCATGGACAAAGCGGTTAAGTTCGTGACTGATTATCTCGACGAAATAAAGAAGCCCATTGATGTGAATAATAAGGTAGAGGTGGCTAATATTGGCGCCATTTCTGCTCGTGATCAAAAAATTGGCGACATGATAGCCGATATTATGGCTAAGGTCGGGAAAGATGGTGTCATTACCGTAGAAGAGTCCCAAAGCACTGGGCTCAGCAATGAAATAGTTGAAGGCCTAGAATTTGATCGCGGTTATGCTTCTCCCTATATGGTGACCAATGCCGATAGAATGGAAGCAGTTTTGGATGAGCCGTATATTTTGATTACCGACAAAAAAATTTCTGCCATTAGCGACTTGCTTCCTGTTTTGGATAAAATAGTCAAAACTGGCAAAAAAGAGTTAGTGATTATTGCCGACGACATCGAAGGGGAAGCTTTGGCAACTTTGGTGGTCAATAAACTACGCGGTATTCTCAATGCAGTAGCCGTTAAAGCGCCTGGCTTTGGCGATAGCCGCAAAGACCAATTAGAAGATATTGCAGCTGTTACCGGTGGCAAGGTAATCACAGACCAATTGGGTCTCAAGTTGGAAAATACCAATTTGGATGATTTGGGACAAGCTCGTCGAGTAGTAATTGCAAAAGATAATACTATTATTGTTGGCGGCAAGGGAGAAAAGAAAAATATAGAAGCTCGTCTTTCTCAAATCAAGGTGGCTCTTGAAACAACCACTTCTTCCTATGATAAAGAAAAATTGCAAGAAAGACAGGCCAAGCTCTCTGGCGGAGTAGCTGTTATTAAAGCTGGCGCTGCTACGGAAGTAGAGCAAAAAGAAATTCAACAAAGAATTGAGGATGCCGTGCACGCTACTAAAGCCGCTGTGGAAGAAGGGATTGTGGCTGGCGGTGGCGTAGCATTATTAAGAGCCGCGGCTAAATTGAACGAACTAAAAGTAGAGGATGAGGACGAGAAAACTGGTGTTGCTATCATCAAGCGCGCTCTTGAAGAGCCGATTAGGCAGATTGCTACCAATGCCGGTTTAGATGGCGCCGTTGTTGCTCAGAAAGCCCGAGAGGCGCAAGACAGTTTTGGCTTTAATGCAGCGACAGATGAATTTGAAGACCTGCTCAAATCTGGTGTCATTGACCCTAAGAAAGTAACCAGGATTGCTCTTGAGAAAGCCGCTTCCATTGCCGGAATGTTTTTGACAACTCAAGCTGTCATTACCGATATTCCTGAGAAAAAAGACCATGACCATACTCCAGCTATGCCGGATATGAGCGGTATGGGAGGAGAAGACTACTAAGATATAACAGCAAGGAGGCCGTGAGGCCTCCTTGCTTGCCCTTAGAGTATTTTATCGTTATACTTAATAAGCTAATAGCTAATAATAAATTAAATTTGCATATGATTATTTTGCTAATTGTTGTAGCTATAATCGCTCTCTTCTTCATTGGCGTTTATAACTCTTTGGCTCAGGCTAGGCAAAGAGTGAAGAATGCTTTGGCAGATATAGACGTTCAATTAAAAAGACGTTTTGACCTTATCCCCAATTTGGTAAACACAGTGAAGGGTTATGCTAAGCAAGAAGAGGGGGTTTTAACTAAAATTACCGAAGCTCGTACTAATTTTGAAAAAGCCGCATCACCTGCCGACAAAATGGCTGCCAATGAGGCCGTCAGCAAAATGTTGCCCCAGATTTATGCTGTTGCCGAGAATTATCCTGATTTAAAATCTAATCAAAATTTTTTGGAGTTGCAAAGGGAACTAGTAGATACTGAAGATAAGCTTCAAGCTGCTCGCAGATTCTTTGATGGCGCGGTGGAAAGCTATAACACTAAATTAGTGGCTTTTCCTTCTAATATTGCGGCTAACATATTAGGTTACAAAGAAGAGAAATATTTTGAGACTTCTACTCCGGAGGAAAAAGAAAACGTCAAAGTCGAATTTTAACTTTTGTTTAGTTTGCTATGACCAACCTTTATGATTTCTCAGAGAGGAATGTTTTCAAGACCTGGATACTACTCTTTGGTTTTGCAGCTCTCATTGGCGGATTAGGTTATATACTCTCAAATATTTACGCTGAACCCGCTATTTTTTATGTGGCGATAATCCTCAGCCTGATAGAAGTCTGGCGCAGTTATTGGTTTTCCAAAGATATTATTCTTCGCTCGGTGAAGGCTCATAAGGCTACGCCGGAGGATAATCCTTATCTTAATGATATTGTTGAAAACTTGGCTATTACTGTTGGCTTGCCTACTCCTGAGGTGTATGTTATAGACGACCCTTCGCCCAATGCTTTTGCTACCGGTCGTAATCCTAAAAACTCGGCTATTTGCGTAACCACTGGACTACTCAACCTATTCTCGGCTAATCCTGACGGTTCCTTTGACTTTCAAGGCAAAAGAAAGCTTGAAGGTGTTTTGGCTCACGAGCTATCACACATCAAAAACTATGACATCTTGCTTTCTAGCGTAGCTGCCACTTTAGTTAGCGTTGTTTGGACGATAATAAACTTGGTTAGTCGTTCTGGCCAGTCTAGAAGAAGGAGCAATGACGATTCCGGGTCTTTACTCTGGGGAATCTTGGCTTTGTTGGCTATGATTTTAGCCCCCTTGGCGGCGATTCTTCTGCAAATGGCAATATCGCGCAAGCGGGAATATGTGGCGGATGCTAATGCGGGTATTATTACTCGTTTTCCCGAGGGATTAGCCGAAGCTCTGGAAGAGATAGAGCAGGATACTCATAAGCTCAGCGTGCCTTCTAATGTTCAGTCGTTATTTATAGCCTCGCCGCTTAAAAACGATTCTCAGGGCAAAAGAAACTGGTTTGTGGGCCTTTTTGACACTCATCCGCCTATAGAAGATAGAATCAAAGTTTTACGTTCGGCTTAACGTTTCTAATTACACAAAAAAACACTTCTCACGAAGTGTTTTTTATAATTATATTAGTGTTCTTAACTTGCAGAAATAACGTTTTTTGAGTATAGTAAACAAGTTCATTTATAGACTATTTGGAGAGGTCGCATAGTTGGTCTAGTGCGCGCGCTTGGAAAGCGCGTAACCCGCAAGGGTTCGCGAGTTCGAATCTCGCCCTCTCCGCCATTTTCACTTTTTGTAAAATTGTAAACAACAATCGCTTGCATTGGCTTGATTTATAAAGGTAACCTTTTATGATGGTTAGCTGGTTTTTGTGTTACAATAAAAGTGGTTATCAATTTAATAATTGGTCATGAAAACAAAAAATATTGGCAAAATGCTTTTAGCTATAGCCATTTGCGAATCAGCCGGAGCGATAGGCTCCCTTTTTACTACGCCGGCTATTCCAACTTGGTTTTCTGGCATTAATAAACCGACGTTTTCTCCTCCCAATTGGCTTTTCGCCCCAGTTTGGACAATCCTATTTGCCCTCATGGGAATTGCCGTTTACTTAGTCTATAGGGAGGGGAGAAGTAAAAAAACGACAAGAATTGCTCTGCTTATTTTTGCCGTTCAATTATTATTGAATATTCTTTGGTCAGTTTTGTTTTTTGGCATGCATAACCCAGGCCACGCTTTAATAGAAATTATTTGCCTATGGATAGCCATTCTTTTCACTATTATTTCTTTCTTCAGAATATCAAAACCAGCAGCTATTCTATTAATTCCTTATATTCTTTGGGTGAGTTTTGCCAGCGTGCTTAACTTTTCCATTTGGCGCCTAAATTTCCAACTCATGAGCCCAACGGTTTGCACTATGGAAGCTAAACTTTGCCCTGATGGCTCTTTTGTCGGTCGTACTGGCCCTAAATGCGAGTTTGCTCCGTGTCCTGCCATAGACGTAACTAAAACATGGACAACTTTCGCTGATGCTCAGCGCGGAATTCTTTTTAAATACCCTCAAGATTGGGGCACAACCTATATTCATCCTGTTGACTGGCCACCTCAGGTTGAGATTATGAGCGCACCCTTTGCTTGCACTGAAGGGGGTACGGAAATTGCACGAGCTGGCATTACTGCCAAAACATTAATTAACGGGACCGAATATTGCGTGACCAAAGAAAGTGAAGGCGCTGCCGGCAGTATTTATACCAATTACGCCTATGCTTTTGCCAAAGACAATAAAACTATCATTTTTACCTTCACTGGCAGAGCTGTTCAGTGCGATAACTACGATGACCCTCAAAAAACCGCTTGCAAAAATGAAAGAGCTTCTTTTGTTCTAGATAATCTCGTTGACCCTATAGCCAAGTCTTTTCAGCTTTCTTCTTAATTTATTGAGACAAACAAAAACACTCCGCCGCAAAGGGGAGTGTTTTTTATCAAAGCCCTGTCTTTAACTGGCTTTGTTAATCTTAATTTTTTGTTTTGAGGTGGGAGATTCTTTGGGCAAGACGAGGGTAAGCACGCCGTCTTTCATATCTGCCGTCACCTCATTTGGTTTTATTCTATTAGGCAATACGAAGCTTCTTTGAAATTCGCCATACTGTCTTTCATAACGATAAAACTTATTGCTTTGGTCTTCTGTTTCATTTGCATGCTTGCCGCTGATAGTCAAGTTTTCTTCGTCTACGTCTATATCAATTTCTTCTGGTTTCAAGCCAGGAACATCAGCGATTACTTTAATGTCTTTGTCTGTTTCTGAAATATCTACTTTCGGATAGAGGGGTTGGTGTTGCCAAAGCTCCAGGGAATTTAACGGGTCCCAAATGCTTTCGCTTACCATTTGATTGATGGCGTCCCTCAAAGAAAGGGCATGGCTATCATTAGCCACAGAAGGGTCTTTTTCAGCCTTCTTTTTATTGATGATATTCATATTGTTTATATTTAAATTTAATTAACGACCTTTTTAACGCCCTCATTATAGCTCAATGAGCAGTCTTGTCAAGAGATTGCTCAAATCTGTATTTCCCTTTTCCAGCAGAGTGAAGTATTATAATTAAGCGCGATAAACCCTATAATTTAGAATTTATGGTTTTTATTTCTTACAATCAGCTATCAAAATTAGAGAAAGCTGCCTTAACCGAAGCTGAAAATACCCTCAAGAATGCCTATGTCCCGTATTCTCATTTTAATGTAGCTGCTTGCCTTTATACCGCAGATGGTCAGTTGATTGCTGGCGCTAATTGCGAGAACGCCTCTTACGGCTTAGTTACGTGCGCCGAGCGGTCTGCCATCGTGAGGGCCAATGCCATGGGAATCAGGAAATTTATGGGTATGGCTATTATCACTAAGGGGGACAGCTTCGATACAACCGAACCTACCGCGCCTTGCGGCAGTTGCCGACAAATGCTCTTTGAGCTTTCCCAATTGTCTAATTGCGACCTAAAAATAACAATGTCTAACACCAAGAAAGACAAAATTATGATTGCTAGCATCAGCGAACTTTTACCATATGCTTTTGGTCCCAAGGACCTGAACATAGATATTAACAGGTATCAGAATTAAAATCATAGCTTTTAAATATTTTTGGCAACGGCAACGTGTCTGTATTCATTGTACTCAAACCTTACAATGGCTTATATGGGATGAGTATGCACA
>DAONGQ010000006.1 GCA_035404205.1 Candidatus Paceibacterota bacterium
TCTTTTGAAGGATTTTGCTGATATTAAACTAAGGTATATTGTTAGTTATACGGACAATACTAAAACGGCCTTCACCTCTCTCCATGGCGACCAAGAATTACATCAAGACGTAAGAGAACTTTGCGTGGCTAAATACGACCCCGATAAGCTTTGGACATTTGTAGAAGCAATCAATAAAGATTGCACTGCTCAAGATGCGGATAAATGTTGGACGGCAGTAGCTGAAAAGATTGGTTTAAATACCAACCAAATCTCTCAATGTCAAAAAGACGAAGGCAATAGTCTTTTAGAAAAGGAGTATGCGGCCGACCAACAGTACAACATCTCTGGGTCTCCAACCTTGATTATTAACGATGATGTGACCTCCAACGACAGAACTCCGAATGGTTATAAGAATAGTATTTGTTCTGCTTTTACCGAAGCTAAAAAACCGGCGGTTTGCGCCCAAACTCTAGCGGAAAACTCTGCTACTGCCTCTGGCAGCTGCAATTAACTCTTTACATTTAGTTCGACCTGAGCTATAATGGTTAGGTTTAAAGTGTAGGGGTTCGAGCCAAATCTGGCGAGAACGGGTCTTTCTACATGAGTTATAAAATAATATTTACTTTAGAAGAATGGCTAAAAGATTATATGTAGGAGGATTGCCCTACAGCACCAAGCAAGAAGAATTGACTGAATACTTCTCCGCCGCTGGTTCCGTAGAAATGGCTACCATCATTACTGATAAGTTTTCCCATCGTTCTAAAGGTTTTGGTTTCGTTGAAATGTCTACTGACGAAGAAGCTCAAAAAGCTGTTACCATGTTCAATGGCAAAGAATTCGGCGGCAGAGTTTTGACTGTTAGCGAAGCCAGACCCTTAGAGCCCAGAGCTCCTCGTGAATAATTAGGAACTGCATGAGACAAAAATCCAATCTTAATTGATTGGATTTTTTGATTGTCTAATTTTGACTCAGTATGCTACAATAATATTGTTATTTCTTTAATTATTTTTATATATGGTCCAAGATAAAAATACTGTTTCGGGCTTTGAACCGGTTGCCAAAGGCTCAGAAACAGAAAAAAATTTGCTTACTGCCTTCGCCGGAGAATCTCAAGCGAGAAATAAGTATACTTACTTTGCCCAAATAGCAGAAGATGCAGGTATGGAACAAATTGCTGGTATTTTTCTAGAAACAGCTAATAATGAGAGAGAACATGCCAAAATTATCTACAAATTATTGGGAGAATGGACTGATACTGCCGCTAACTTAGAAAAAGCTATTGCCGGCGAACATTATGAATGGACTACTATGTACAAAGAGTTTGAGGCTAAGGCACAAGAAGAAGGTTTTAAAGACGCTGCTACTTTCTTCAAAGAAGTGGGAGAGATAGAGGAAGAGCATGAAAAACGTTATCAAAAATTATTAGATAATTTAAAGAGCAATGAAGTGTTTGAAAAGAAAGAAGAGGTTATTTGGGTCTGCCGTAACTGTGGTTATGTGCACCGAGGGACTACTCCGCCAAAGGAATGTCCTAATTGCCATTTCCCTCAAGCGTATTTTGAAGTGAAAGCAGAAAATTACTAATAAGTTGAAATCTTTTCAAGTTTAGAAGGCAGAAAAAGAGTATTGGACATAAAAAGATCAATACAAAAAACACTCTGTTGCAGAGTGTTTTTTTGTCAATCAATTTCTGATTTCCATTGACAAGAATAGCTTCTAATGCCACTATAGGTCTAGCTCTTAACAAATAAACACAAATTGAAAAAGGAGGTGGGGTATGGCTAGCAAAAAGGCAGAGAACGATGAGGGGTTAGACCCAATCAACACCGCCTTGTTTAATGAGGTCCAAAGGCGGGCCAAACAGTTTTTCATTGACGCCAGCATCAACATCTTATTTTACGATCTAGATGATGGCGATAAAGTTCTCTCTCATTACCAGAGGCTGAGCCAAAAGGAAAGGGTAATGGTGCTAGAGAGTCTTACCGATGAGGGGACACTGGTAGCGGTGCATAAGACGTTGTCAGGTAGCACTGAGACCCTGGATATCATTCTTGCCGCAAGACAGGGCATCGAATCAGTGATGTTTGAATCCCTCAGGGCGCTTGTGTGGTATAAGTGGTATTGGCCCATTGAATCGCGAGAATCTAAGGAGCTGGGCTATATCACAGATGACCCCATGATTCATAACATGGTAGGGTCGCACATTGCCGAAACAGTGAACCAAAGTCTAGAGACTTTGGCAGTATTCATTGTTGGGCTAATCCAATCGGCAGAATTAGGCAGTAACCCTTCCGCTCCTGACAAGGAAACCTGCAATTCGCCCCAAGACGGCTTATAATTTAGCCGGAGCAGTTGTCAATTGTATTGGGGGTCGCATACCGACCCCCTTTTATTATTGTGTGGAAATTAAATTTTAATCCCTAAATAGGCGGCTAAGTTTTTTTGCATACGAGAAGAATATTGAAAAGCCTTCTTGGGACGCCATACTATTTCGGACGGTAATTTTAATTTTTGCGCTACCAATCTTAAAATATATTTTTCAATGATTTTTCCATTTTCACTATAAAGTTTAAGGCTAGGGGATATATCTAAAGCGTAATTTAAAAAATCTTTTTCTTCGTAGGGATTGATAATTTGCATATTAAAACTGTTAAAAATAGCGTTATCTCTTTTATAATCTGCTCCGCCTACAATTTCGTAATCGTTTTTCAAATAATTTTTTAAATCACCAGCGTAATGCTTATACCTAGTGTAACCTCCGAAAATTTCATCAGAGCCTTGACCAGTTAAAATATGGGTTACCTTCAATGTCTGGGCTCTTTGACCCAACAAATAAAAACCTAAACCTAAGCTAAGCTGCATCAGGTTTTCTTCCACTCCGGCTTTTATTAAAATATCTTTAGTATTTTTTATATCTTGCTCGTTGAAGTTAGCGGAATCAACAATTTCAATATTGGTCTCCAGATAATTCTCCAAAATGTCTAAATAAGGCTTATCCTGACTCTCCTTACCGGCCAAAGAGAGGAAAATAGGGTCTTTAAAGGAAAGCCTGGCAAAATGTGCTATAATCGAGCTGTCAAGGCCTCCGGAAACCACAATTCCCACCCTTGTACCATCTAAAATAGCGCTCAAACGCTCAAAATTGCCCTTTAAAAGGGCTATTAGTTTGTTTACGGCTATGTCTATATTTTCTGGCATAACAGGGTCTAAATGACTAAAATAGTTAACAAAAAAAGAATTTATCTCCAACTTACTGATAATTTACCTCAACCCGCCTCACTTTACAAAAAAGCTGGCATGGAGGCCATTTTTAGTTTGGAAAAGAATATCTCAAAAAGAATATTTAGTAAAAAGGAACTAGTCAAGTTTTTAAATCAAATAGCTAAAAATTACAATCTCAAGAACCAATTGCCGCATTGGTACCTCAATTATCTGCTTCTAACCGAAAGCTCCTCGTTTAAAAAAATAAGCGCTAAACACTTGGAACAAATTGCCGCTCTCCTTAAAACTCATGAAAGACGCACTCAATCGGGAGTGGCTCCGGTGTCTTTGTTCACTGCGCCTGGCGGTTGCCCCTTTAATTGCCTCTATTGCCCAAAGACAAATAACACTCCTAAAAGTTATTTGCCAGATGAACCAGCTATTATGCGCGCAATTAGGAATAATTACGACCCACTGAAACAAACGCTCTCTCGTCTCTTGCAATTGAAATTATTGGGCCACTCTGTTTCAAAAATTGATATCATTATTCAGGGAGGCACTTTTTCTTATTACGACCAGGCCTATCGGAAAGACTTTATGGCTAAAATATTTCTAGCAGCTAACGCGAATATGCAGGCTGTGCTTAAAAAAGGATATTTAGACATTCCAGAAAAATTAGATTTATCCAAGATTCAAAAAATTAATGAAACAGCCACAAATAGAATTATTGGCATCACTATTGAGACGCGCCCTGATTTCATTAATGAAAAAGAATTAAAGTTTTTAAGAGAACTGGGTATAACTAGAATTGAGGTGGGGGTTCAAAGTTTAGATGAAGGCGTCTTAAAAACTATCAGAAGGGGTCATGACCTAACAGCTGTAAAGAGGGCTAATGAATGTTTAAGAAATTTCGGTTTTAAAGTAAATTTTCATATGATGCCTAATTTGCCTGGAGCTACTCCGGCAAAAGACATTGCTATGTTCAAAAAACTTTTTGCCGACTCTGCTTATCGTCCCGATTATCTTAAGATTTATCCCACCATGGTAGTCAGGGGGTCAGATTTGGAAGCTTGGCAAACAGAACATCTATATAAATCTTATTCAGATAAAATACTCCTCAAGACATTGTGTTCTATTTATGAGAGTCTGCCCAATTACGTCAGGGTACAAAGGCTAATTAGGGATATACCAGCGGGAGAAATTACTTCCGGTTCCATTATTTCTAATTTACATGAGGATCTTAATAAGATATTTTTAAAACAACATAAGCTACTCTTAGAAATTAGAAGCAGGGAAATAGCGGGAGCTAAACCGGCGAAAGAATTAAAACTCAAAGTCACTCAATATGAAGCAGCGGGGGGACAAGAATATTTTCTTGAATATATTGATGACCAAAATAGGTTGTATGGCCTCTTGCGCCTCAGAATAGACTCGCATAATCTTAAGGATTATAGTTTTGCTGATAAAAATATAGCGCTCATTAGAGAAGTCCATGTCTATGGAGAGGCTACCCAACTAAAACTAAAAGGCTTAGTGCAACATCAAGGCTTGGGCACGCAGCTGTTGAAAGAGGCCGAAAAAATTGCTACACTCAACCACTGTAACGCTATTGCGGTCATTGCTGGAATCGGGGTCAGGAATTACTATCGCGCCAAGGACTACCATTTAAAGCAAACTTATATGTATAAAAAATTAATTTAATTTTTGCTATGCAGAAAACTCACACAGAAGCGGGGAAAAAACTGGTCTATATTATTTTAATTACCATTATGGTTTTAAGCGCCGCTTCTAGCGGAATTATTATTTATTTAAATAGTCGACCTTTAAGTAACAAGGATATGCAAGCCCAATTAATAAAAACAGGTAGTGGGGAAGAGGTAAAAAGCGGAGATAAAGTAAGTGTCCTTTATAAAGGCTCTTTGGCAGATGGAACTGTGTTTGACGAATCAGCTAAACATAATAATGAGCCCCTCGAATTTACCGTAGGCTCTGGACAAATTATAAAAGGTTTTGATGACGCCATGATTGGCATGAAAGTGGGTGATAAGAAAAAAATTACCCTTACTCCGGATATGGCCTATGGTAATCAACAAGTGGGCAACATTCCTCCTAACTCAACCCTTATTTTTGAAATAGAGTTATTAAAAATAAATTAGTCATATGTTTGTGGCCCTTCCTCAAAAAGAGCCCTTGGTCTGGACTAACCATGCCCTGGCTAAAATGCAGCACTATCGGCTTACTCAAAATAAGATTAAAAATGTTTTACGTAGCCCTTTTAGGGTGGAAGAAGGTATAGCTGCCAATACTATTGCCGCTATGATACCCAATAAATTGGTATCTCCTCGCGAGACAAATACAAGCAAAAAACCATCAGTTTTCAACAATTGGGGAAGGGTTTATAAACACCATAAGGAAGAGATTTGGACCATGTATCAAAAAAGAAATGGCCAAATTTTTATCATTAGCGCTTGGCGTTATCCAGGAGAAAGTCCGGTTAATAAACCCCTAGAAATACCGCCTGATGTTTATGATGATTTAAATGCTTTTCTCAAAGAAACTATCTAACACTACTTATGCTCATTGAAGAATTTAATTATGAACTACCAGAAGAATTGATAGCCCAAAACCCTCTTAACCCGAGGCCTTCAGCTAGATTAATGGTCCTCAATAGGAATACAGGTTTAGTAGAACATCATCATTTTTCTGACCTACCCAATATTTTAAAGGCTGGAGACATATTGGTTCTCAACAACACTAAGGTTATTCCGGCAAGATTAATAGGTAAAAAAGCGCTAACTGGAGGACGTGTTGAGGTGCTCTTGCTACAACCGCAAGATTCTAATTTCACCAGTACTGGTCTTTGGCAAGATAGATGGCTAACTATTGGCAGCCCTAGGCTTAAGAAGGGGGAGGAGGTCGCTTTTTCTACTGACTTAAAGGCTAAGGCCATAGAAGAAACGGAGACAGGAAGCGTTTTAGCATTTAATTTAACTGGCGAAGCCTTGCGCTCTGCTGTTTATGCCGTGGGGGAAATGCCCATTCCTCCCTATATTAAGAAAACGTCTTTAGACCAAGACAGTTTACAAAAAGAATATCAAACTGTTTATGCCGAACACGAAGGTTCAGTGGCAGCTCCTACAGCTGGTTTACATTTTGATGAGACTCTTTTAAAAGAATTACAAAATAAAGGCGTTCAGGTTATGTATATCACCCTAAACGTCGGCTTCGGTACTTTTAAGCCTATTAAGGTCAACGAGGTGGGTGACCATAAAATGGATGCCGAATATTATGAAATAAAGCCCGAAGTGGCTAATCTTTTAAATATGGCCAAGAAAGAAGGCAAAAATATTATTGCCGTTGGCACTACGGCTACCCGCACTTTAGAATCAGCTTCCAACGACAAAGGCATATTAGACAAATTAAACGGCTGGACCAGTATCTTTATCTACCCCGGTTATCATTACAAATTTATTACTGAATTGATTACTAATTTTCATCTGCCTAATTCTACTCCCTTAATGTTAACCTCTGCTTTTGCCGCTCAGCCCTATTTAGACAAGGAAGGCTGGCAGAAAGGAAGGGATATGGTCATTAATGCTTACAAAGAAGCCATTAAAAATAAATATCGTTTTTATTCCTTCGGCGACGGCATGCTTTTAAGATAGTATGTTTAAATATAAGCTTCTAAAAAATAAAAAAGGCACTTACGCTCATACCGGCACGATCACTACCAATCATGGCGTTTTTAAAACGCCTATTTTTATGCCGCCCGGAACCCAAGCCACTGTGAAATCCTTAACCCCGGAAGATTTAAAAGAAATTGGCATAGAAATTCTTTTAGTTAATACCTATCACTTATTTTTAAGGCCGGGTTTAAAAAATTTACAAATTATTAATAAAAAAATAGGGGATATCCATGGTTTTATGGATTGGCCCAAACCCATTTTAAGCGATTCTGGCGGTTTTCAAGTTTGGAGTCTATCACAAAAAAAATTTCAAAAAGGACAGCCTCTCGCTAAAATTACAGAGGAAGGGGTGAAATTTAGATCTCCTTTAAACGGAGAAAAATGTTTTTTTACTCCTGAGCTGTCTATGCAAACTCAACACTTGATAGGTTCAGATATTATTATGGCTTTTGATGAATGCACGCCTGATAATGGCGACCATAAATATGCCTCAGAAGCGGTTACAAGAACTACCAATTGGGCCAAAAGATGCTTAGAGGAAAATAAGAAGTTAAATAAACATAAGGACACAAAAAAGCAACCAGCTCTCTTTGGTATTATTCAAGGGAGCACTTTTAAAGACTTGCGTACCAAGTCGGCTCAAGAAATTACGTCTTTGCCCTTTGAGGGAATCGCCTTAGGAGGTGAAACCATTGGTTATAATATGGCTAAAAGCGTAGAAATTTTTGATTGGGTGAGAGATTATTTACCCCTAGACAAGCCAGTTTATATGATGGGTTTGGGAGCCAAGCCACAAGATATTATTGATGCTGTTCTTGCCGGAGCAGACATGTTTGATTGCGTTTCGCCGGCTCGTTTAGCTCGCCATGGCATTTTGTTTGAAGGCAGTGTGAAATATAAAAAAGGACTGCCTTATTGGGATAGCCATTTCAAAGATGGAAAGTTAAATATAATGAATAGTAGTTTCACCAATGATTTTACTTCCATAGATAAAAATTGTCATTGTTATACTTGCACTCATTTTAGCAAAAGCTACCTGCGCCATCTTTTGGCTAATAATGAATTGCTTTATCCACGTTTGGCTACCATCCATAATCTTTCTGTCATGTTAGAGACTATTCACGTTTTAAGAAACTGGATAGAAAAATAAAAAAGGCCCCCCACGCAAAGTGCGCAGAGGGCTGTATGTCCATTACTCTTTGGCTCTTATTTATATTGCCCCGAGCCTGAGTTTGTAGGGGGCGACGAGCTTAGAAAGGAAAGAGTCTTATGACAAAGACTCCTTCTAGAGAAGCCTTTCTCATAAATGCCTCCTTGAGCTGTTGCCAGCTCTTTGTGTTAGGACTGTTGGATTATTTTGTCCGCATTATATCAAGGGGGCCTCTTCACGCTTATGCTATTAGCGGCTCATTCCCTTGACCGGACACTGGAACTAGCCTCATTATGTGAGGGAGTTCCTAACTCAATAGATCTTTGGACACCTCCGGACCAAGGTCCTTTATTACCATTTAGAGCAAATTGATAAGCCAGGGGCTTAAACCAAACTACGGCTTCCTGGCACTTCGACTAACACGCACACGGGTGACCGTGTTTGACAAGGGTGGAATTATACTATTTGGTATTGCCGTTCAGGTTATACAACCCCATACAGTACCACCTCCTTCTTGGCAAGAGATTATTATGCAAGCAACTCAAGAATGGTCTTGGGCAGAGACTTTCTCACAAGACGGTTACCGGCTTCGATATTGCGAGCCTGACGCCGAAAAGAGTCTATACGGCTCTTTCTGAACTTAGGGTCGCAATTATCTGGTAGACTAAACACTAGCCTATCAGCCTCAGCTTCTATCTTGTGAGCACGCGACAAGGTCTCCTGTTCCATACGCTGCTTACACATCCCACTCTCCTTTCCTTAGATTTTTGAAACTTTTGGTTATGTAAATGCAAAGAGTCTTGGATAACAAACCTACCCTCCTTTTTTAGACTCCTTTCAAAGCTAAAAATACGATAGCACTGGTTTGTTTATTTGTCAATAATGAATTTTATGAGCCCCGTATGCTATACTATTTATATGTTCAAATTCAAATTTCATAAAAAAACAATCCTTATAGGAGGAAGCGTTTTGTTAGTTATTGTATTAGCGTCTGTTGCCTTGATTGCCATTTCTAAAAAGGGAGAAAACCTGCCCTTGGAAGACCTTAGTTTAAAACTGAATAAAGATGATTCTAAGACATCGGCCTTTGGTCTAGAAACAGAATGTATTAATCCGTCCTTTTATTTACCAGGAGATAAGCTCTCTCTAATCTTCCAAGGTATCAATGATAAGTTGAGTCTCAATTGGCGCATTACCCATGGACAGGAAGTTATTAACCAATCCGCTAAAAATATCAACTTGACCCCGCAAAGGGAATATACTTATGCTTCTATTAGTTTGCCACCCTATCCTAACAATTATGATTTAAGAATCAGAAACGGCAAAGAAACCCTAATCACCAAAGAGGTTAATACTTTAGATTTAAAATATACGCCCCAATCTTTTTTAAACAACCTTTTTAGCATAGACATGCCCATGAGTTGGCAACCTTTAGACCTTAAAGCCCTTAATACTCAATATCAACTGCTTTTTTCACAAACTCCTAGCATTTCCAAAAATATAAGGTTTTTAGCCAGTTATAAGGACGACTACGGAGCCACTATCAGTGTCTATGGCCGAGTCTTAACCAAAGATAATTTAAGGCGTTCTCTCAAAGACCTTATCAAAGAAGAAAATACCGCCTTAGGAAAAACGGGTTATGTTGATTATAGCAGTCGAGACCTCATTGAAAATTACGGCACCAAAGAAGCCACCGTTTCAAGACAAATTATAGTTCAGGGCGTACCTACGCTGTCGATTAGCCGAGTTTTTTGGTTTGTAGACCACGACCAACAACCTATGCTTCTGACGGTTAATTTTACAACCTTCCAAAAATGCGCCCTCAGGTATGAAGCTATCGCTCAGCATATTTTAGATTCTATAAAACAAAATTCAAGTTAAGGCTTCTTTCTTATGCTCTCTATACTTTATAAAAAATTAAAAGAGGGGAGCGTACAATGTTTGACCTGCGCCAACTATTGTTTTTTAAAAGAGGGACAAATTGGCAAATGCGGACTGAGACAAAATAACTCCAACAAGTTATATTTTTTGCCTGGCAAAACAGTCGCAACCGAAAATCTGGACCCTATAGAGAAAAAACCACTATTCCATTTCCTGCCTGGCTCTTTAGCGCTTTCTTTAGGGGGCTGGGGATGTAATTTAAAGTGTTCTTTTTGTCAGAACTGGGAATTGTCACAAGCTCCGCAAGATTGTATTCAAAAGGGACTGAAAAATTTTCCCTGGGGAGATAAATTAGATGACGATTTTGTTGTTAATTATTGCTTGCAAAATAACATTTCCTCTATAGCCTACACCTATAATGAGCCGACTGTTTATCTAGACGCTTATCTTGGCCTTCTTAAAAAAGCGAAAAAGCTGGGAATAAAAAATATTTGGATAACCAATGGCTATTTATCACCCGAGTCTTTTCTTGCTTTGAAGCCCTATATTGATGCAGCCAATATTGACCTGAAAAGCTACAGCGAAAATTTTTATACCAAAATCACCGGCGCCCATTTAAAGGTCGTGAGAGAAAATATTAAAAAATTCGTAGCCGCTGGGATTTGGACGGAAATTGCCACTCTTATTATTCCCAGTTTGAATGACAATCCAGAAGAGCTTTCGCAAATGGCTAATTTTATAGCCAACATTAGCTTGGATATGCCTTGGCATCTTAGCGCTTTCTTTCCCGCTTATAAATTAACCTCTTTGCCGGCTACTTCGGCGCGAATTCTCAAAAAAGCTTACGATATCGGCATAAAAGCCGGGCTTCATTATGTTTATACTGGCAATTTGTTACCATCTTTATCCCCCGAAAATACCTATTGCCCTCAATGCCAATTTAAATTGATTGAGAGAAGGGGGTATACTATTTTAAATAATAGCCTTTCAAATGGTTGTTGCCCTAATTGTGGTTATAAAATAGCTGGTCATTGGGAATAATATGAATACCACCAGAACATTTCAGTACGCGGGTAGTTTTTATCCAGACAAAACTGCTGATATAAAAGCGTTTATTAAAGCTGCTTTAGACAAAGCCGTTTTGAAAGGATTGCCAAGCCAAAAGCCCAAAATCGTTATAGTACCGCATGCAGGCTATGCCTATTCGGGGCAAATAGCTGCCTACGCCTATAAAGTTATCAGCCAATTTAATTATAGAAATATTTTTCTCCTCGGTCCGAGTCATTACGTTTTCGCTTCCAACGAGATTCTTACTTGCAGTTTTGGTCACTTCGAAACCCCTCTGGGCACAGTTGCCACCTTTAAACCTCAAAATTTACCAGCTCTTTTTAAAGACAATGACAATGCTCACGCGCTTGAGCATTCTTTAGAAGTGCAATTGCCATTTTTGCAATACCTTGACAAAAATTATCGAATTTTTCCTCAACTTACTAATGAAGATAACGAAACATCATTGTCAATTGTAAGCAATTTTGAAAGCGATTTTTTAGATAATTCAGATGATAATCTTTTAATTATTAGCTCGGATTTGAGCCACTATCATGAGTACAGGGAGGCGCAAAGGAAAGATAAACAAACTATTGAAAATATCTTGCTGAGAGATGATAAAGGGCTAGAAGAAAGGGGAGAGGCTTGCGGCTTGATGCCAATTGTCATTGGGCTCAAGATAGCTCAAAAATTAAATCTTAAACCGATTTTATTAAAAGCAGCTAATTCGGGAGACACCTCAGGTTCTTTCGGTGCCCCCGTGGTCGGTTATGCTGCTTTTGCATTTTACTAAACAGCAAACAATTTTGTGTTATGGAAAAACAAAATAAAAATTTTTTATTATTGCTGGCAAGAAAAGCCATAGAAAATTATTGCCTTTACGGCACGCGTTTAGCTTTTCAAGAAACAGATTTACCTTTAGAGGCTAATCCGCATTTACTCCATAAGCAAGGTGTTTTTGTCACGATAACTAAAAACCAAGAGTTGAGGGGCTGTGTTGGCAGTTTGATGGGCAAGCAACCGATTTATCAAGAAGTCATTGATAATGCTATCAACGCCGGTTTTGGAGACTATCGTTTTCCTAAATTACAATCCGAAGAACTAGGCAGTATTAAGATTGAAATCTCTGTCTTGAGTCCATTAGTTCCTTTAAAAAAACTACCTTCAGCAGAATTGGTAAAGTGGTTAGCGCAGAAAAAGCCGGGAGTATATTTAGAATTAAACGGCGCTGGCGCGACTTTTTTACCGCAAGTTTGGAAAGAAATTAAAACGCCTTTAGATTTTTTGTCTCAGTTATGCCTAAAGGCTGGCTTAAAGGAAAATGATTGGCAAAATCCTCTAATGAATTTTTGGACTTATACTGTCGATGCCTTTCAAGAAAATTAAAGAGTAGGCTGCGATATTCCCAATACTGTATAGATCATATTTCTTAAAGTGTTTGGATCAATACCCGGGCATTGCGTTTTTCCGCCACGAGCATCCAGTTCCATATGTCCTTTAATTATTTTAGTGTCCCAAATTAGAGTTGAATTATCCGGACTGGGGAGTAAGTCCGGTTTAGTTAAATCCAAATAATATTCTTGGCTTAAGTATTTCACCAGCTTAATTAAGCTTTCTTCCATTTTAGGAGACATAGATTCTTTAGTTAAGTCGGCCATTAAGGCTATGCCTATAGTGCCACGGTTATGATAACCGGTATGAGAACCCACTACGTATTTACCTCCGCCCCGCCCTTCAAAGATGTTTCCATCGTAATCTATGAGATAGTTGTATCCAATATCGTGCCAGCCATTTAAAATCGCGTGAGCATAATAAATTCGGTTTAATTCTTCTAAACTGCCAGCATAAGTTTTTTCACTGATATGGGCAGTATGATGAATCACAATTTGATTGACTGGCATGTATTCATACTCGTTATCATTAATAATCCTAGTTTTGACCAAACCATCATCCATTAGCTGGAAATTTTTTTCATAATTATCCTTGAGTTTTAAATAGGTGAGGTCGCTTTCAAAATCATTTTGATTTTCCTCCAAACATTGGTCTTCATGAGAAGCGCAATAAGAAGCATAATAATCCGCCCGAGAATAATCGCTAGGAGCTTTCCACTCAGCGCGAGAGATAATTTTTATATCATCGTTTTCAGGTAGGGGAGTACTATAATTATTGGCAAAATCGATAAGATTAGGATAGCTTCTTTTATATTCTAACAGAGTGTCTGCGTCCGTCATTTGATTTTGCATTCCGGGCGAGTAGCAAGCAGGAAAGCATATATTAAAAAAAACTAAAAACATCATCCCAAATAACGGGATTAGCAGAACTAACTTAAAACGGATATCTTTTTGCGAAAAGGAAAACTCTACCATTAATTAGGGTTAGAAATAAAAATTCCTTGACTATGTCCGTTCAAAAAAGCCTGGGCAGTCATTATTTTTTTACCAGCAGGTTGCAGGCTTTTAATCTCAATTAGACCATCACTAGCCATCACTAAAAGTTTATTATTTTGCCTGATAATTTTTCCCGGAAAATAGGTATTAATGTTTGGTCTATTCATCTCGTTAGTCTCTGCTCTAACGTCATAAAATTTGACTGTTAAAACTGGTTTGGTTCCTTCTTTATAATAACTAAACACCCCTGGTTCTTTGGCTAAAGCCCTAATTTTGGAGACTATAGAGGAAACGGTATCTATTTCCCAATTGACTTTACCGTCGGAAATAGTAAATTTCCTTGTGAAAGTAGCTTTTGAGGCATCTTGCGCCTCGGGAGTACAAATACCCTCTAACCATTCCGGAAGCGTTTCTAGGGCCAATTTTGCCCCTAAAACAGCCAATTTTTGAGAGAGGGAAGAGTAATTATCTTCAACGTCTATGGCTACCGCTTTTTGCTTTAAAATAGGGCCATCATCCATGCCTTGATCCATAAGAAAAAGGGAGACACCAGTTACTTTTTCCCTATTAAGAATAACTGTTTGAATAGGCGAGGCCCCCCTGTATTTGGGAAGAAGGGAAGGGTGCAAGTTGATAAACCCCTTGCCCTTTAAATCTAAAATTTCTTGAGGAACAATTTTCCCATAAGCAGTAAGAAAATGAAAATCACAGCCATAGCTATTCAGAGCCTCTTTAAAATTATTGTCCTTTAATTTGGCGGGAGCAAGAACGGGAATATCATTTTCTTCTGCCAATATTTGCAATTCATTTTTAGCCAGTTCTCGTTTTCGACCTTGGGGAGCTGGCGGAGTAGTCACCACTAAAACGGGTTGGAAATTATGCTCCAAAAATACTTTCAAAACTGTAGCAGAAAAACTGGAGCCACCCCAAAAGCTAAAATTCATATTTTAATAGTTATGACTATTTTTAGATTTTAAACTTTTAGCCTTATCAATAAAGAGGATTCCTTCTAGGTGGTCATTTTCATGCTCAATTACTCTGGCTAATACTCCTTTGGCTTTTAATTTAAATTTCTTATTATTTGTTCCATAGGCTTCAATAGTAAGCTCCGCTGGACGAGTCACTACCCCAGCCTGATCGGGAACACTCAAACAGCCTTCTTCCATATCTACGCACTCTTTTGAGTATTGAAGAACCTTGGGGTTAATAAAAACATAATATTTATTTTCTAGTTCTATCAAAAAAAACCGTTGGTTAATACCAACTTGGGGAGCAGCCAGTCCGACTCCGTTTTCCAAACTCATAAGACGCCTCATTTCTTGGATGATTGCCTTGAGTTGTCCGTCAATCTGCTCCACCGGCAAATTTTTGGCTCTAAGAGTTTTGTTATTTTTATAGTCTTTAATAATTTGCATGGTCTAAATGCCCAAGGGTGGGTCAATTTCAATGTTAATATTTTTTCCGCTTATGTCCCGAAGGAGGCTGTCGCGGATAGAAATACTATCTGTGCTTAATTTTATAATAATTTCCCAAAAAAAGACACCCTGCCCGCTAGAACGATTACCTGCAGATGGACCTAACACATTGAAAAGATTTCTTTTTTCTTGAGGCATTTTGAGTATTTTGCTTTGGATCAAATTAACTAACTCGTTAGCTTTTTTATGGGCCGCAAGATTATTCTTATTGACAACAGTTATTTTAATGATATGAGCAAAAGGAGGATAATGATACATTTTTCTCTCGGCCAGTTCTCTTGGATAGAAAGAAGCGAAAGGCTCATCGGCTATATAGCGCCAAAACTCATTTTGGGGCTCGAAAGTTTGTAGAATTATTTTTCGTTGAGTCAAGTTTTTTAATTGAGCCAAACAATTGATTAACTCTTCGGGGGCTAAATAATTAGTAGAATTTAAAAGGCTATCCAAGCTAACGATTACTGTTAAATCAAACGGATTGGTTTGCGGCTTAAAAATAATCTCTGTGGCCACAGTGATAAGGGCAGGCTTTGCTAACAGCTCTATTAGACTGGTTTTATTTTCTAATTCATCCTGACTAATCAAATTAATGGATGCAGAGGGAACAGCGTTTTCTAAAAGTTGCTTCACGATAGCTTCCACGCCCAATCCAACGGCTTTCAAGTGCCAAGAGTGACAATGGGGGCAAATATCTGGCACTTCAGTATGATAGCCGCACTCGCGACAGATTAATTCTCGACCAGCCCCATTTTCTCTCAAGGCTAGTGGTTTTTGGCAATGAGGACAATGCGGCACTTGGCCGCAATCCTTGCACACTACATAATGAGCTAGGCCCTTGCGATTAAGGAAGATAAGGATTCTCTTATTTTGGCTGAGAGCTTTTTTTACTTGGTCTAGGGCGGTGGGAGACAAGACTATTTTAGATTTTAGCTCTACCGATAAACTTTTGAGGTCAACAATTTCTACTTGCCTTTTGCTATTGGGCGGAATAGCCTCTAAATAGCGGTCCGACAAGTGAATCAAGTCTATATCCGGCAAGGCGGCAGTAAGCACTAACTGGCAATGGGTAAGTTTAGACCAAATAGCAGCTACTTTAGTAGTAGAATAATACGGGTGCTGGTCTAGAGAAAGATGTCCCCGATGCCTATATTCATACACAATTATAGTTTCTAAATTAAAAAATGGTAATAAAACGGCGCTCTGCAACCCAATAATAATA
Source organism: Candidatus Paceibacterota bacterium (assembly GCA_035404205.1). Classification (NCBI taxonomy): domain Bacteria; kingdom Bacillati; phylum Minisyncoccota; species Minisyncoccota bacterium. Next base: position 16,026 of record DAONGQ010000006.1, read on the forward strand.
GCGTTGGGAAAAGCAACAAATTGTTTATAAAACATGGCTCCGTCCTTAATGCCATTGTCTCGTCTATAAATCAGCAGAGGAGTGTTGGGAAAACAGCGCTTTAGTTTTTCCCTCAAATACTCTAGGTGTGTCAAGGTGGGACACAGTATTAAAATCTGCCCCGTATGTTCATTAATTAATTTATGCAAAGATTTCTCAAATGCATTACTTTGCCAAAAGATTAAATTAGCTGCTGATTTTGAATAAGTATTTTCATCTTTTGGGGCAGGCAATATTAAATTAATTTTTTCTAATTGTTTATAAAACTTCAAGGGGAAAATTGCTTTTAAATAACTGCCCGTAGATTCGTAATAATAACTGCCCAAATAACGGGCAAGATCATAATGGATTTTTTGCAAGAAACTGGTTTCCCAAAGAACTTCGCTAATAGGGGATAGGACAAAATCTGATTTTCTGACACTGGCTTTATAATCTTTGAGCGGATTAGCTGCCACAACCAAAAGTTTAACTGAACGTTTTTTTATATTGGCTTTGATCAAAGCCCCTTTTTGGAGCAATTGGGCACTAAAAAAGGTAAAGGTTTCTCCAGCCTCTTTGGGAATGTAATCTAGGGGAATGGCGGTAATAATATACATTAATAGTTTCTAGATAATAAAACACTGGCTAAAACATTATAGATTGGTCCCTGAGGTGTTAAGCAGCTCTCTGTAAGAGTGAGATTTTTAAAATGAACCTTTACTGGAGCGATTAAGGGCAAGACTGGCAAATTCTGTAAAGGCGAACTCTGGAAGCGCGCCAAAGTCAAATGACTGAGAAAGTGTTTGTTCAGTAAAGATTTTTTACCCTGACGGTCTAAAGAAACCGAAGGTATAACAATCGTCAATTCCTTTTTCAATTCTTGCCATAAATCAATAATCCAAGGAGAATTTTCTCCCCGCAACCAAATAAGGTTAGGATATTGCGGGTTAGCTCCATATTCTAAATGCTTGAATGTAAGCGCAGGCTCTATCCTGATATGGGCCGATTTTTTAATAACATCTTTAATAGCCGATATATAACAAGCTTCTACTTCTCCCAGAAAACATAAGGTTAAATGCCTTTGGTCTTGAGGAATCATTCTAAGGGTAGCAAAAGGAACAACTTTTTTATTGATTTGAGCCAGTTTTTCCAGGGCGTGATCATCGGGACAGAGGGCTATGAATAGACGGCTAGTTGGCATAAGTGGCATTTTTTAAATATTTCTATTATACTATAAAAGTTCTGGTAAGGCGATTCTTGCTATTTCTCGTTAGACTTGTGAAATAAATGCCTCCAGAAAACAATAAGATAGATTATTAAATATATATGTTAAATATTATCTTTTCCTTATGATCAAGAATCCTCTTAAACAAGTAAAAAAGGAAAGCTTAACTGTGACCGCGGTTCTCATCTTGGTCATAATAAACAGTTGCTTAGTGTATATGCTCGGCTATAAGTTCGGCAATGCCAATTATGTGGCCGAAAAGAGGGCTATCAGCACTAATTACAGTCCTGAGAATGTCATTGACTATCCTGATTTTTCCACTTTTTGGAAAGTTTGGGACCTTATTAAAACCAAATCAGTTAAACGCAAAGAGATTACCAATAATCAACTCCTTGAGGGAGCTATTAATGGCTTAACGAGCTCTTTGAATGATCCTTTCTCAGAATTTCTCAATAAGGAGCAAAGCGCTGCTTTGGCGGAAGAATTGGTTGGCCAATTTGATGGCATTGGTGCTGAAATAAGCAAAAAAAATGAATATATCACCATTGTTTCTCCTTTGGAAGGGTCGCCAGCTGAAAAAGCTGGTTTACTTCCAAACGACGAGATTCTTAAGGTAGGGGATATTAATGTAAGCGGAAAGACTGTCAACGAAGTGGTCAAACTTATCAAGGGTCCTGCCGGCACTTCTGTTACTCTCACCATAGGAAGACAAGGCATTATTGAACCAAAGGTGGTTAATGTTACTAGAGCTACGATTAATGTGCCCTCTGTTGGCTGGCAAATGCTTCCTGGAGATATTGCTTATATTAGAATTTATAATTTTAATGACCAAGTAAATAGCGCTTTTGATCAAACGACAAAGGAAATTTTTGTCAAACACCCCAAGGGAATTATTTTAGACCTAAGAAATAATCCCGGCGGTTATTTTGATTCTGCTCTGCATTTGGGCAAATATTTCTTTACTCCCGGCTCTGTTATGGTAAAAGAAGATTTTGGTGATAGCATCACTAAAGATTATCCCGTTTATGGCAATGCTCTTTTTGCTTATATACCCACCGTTGTCTTGGTAAACGAAGGGTCTGCTTCTGCTTCAGAAATTATGGCCGGAGCTTTAAAAGATCTCAATAAAGCTGTTTTGGTGGGTCAAAAAACTTATGGCAAAGGTTCTGTGCAAGAACTGATCCCCATTGATAAAGACCAGAACCTCAAGTTAACCATTGCTCATTGGCTCACTCCTAATGGCGCCCTCATTCAAGATAAGGGCATTGTCCCTGATTATGTCGTGGCTAATCCGCAACCAGAAGCATCCACTTACGGCAAAATAGAAGTTCAAAATGATTTACAATTTCAAAAGGCTATAGAAGTTATGACGACCTTAATTCAGAAATAAATTATGAAGGTAATCTTTCTTAAAAATATTCCGGGTAAAGCGAGAACGGGAGAAATAAAAGAGGTATCAATAGGCTATCTTAATAATTATCTTTTACCAAACCATTTGGCTACAGTCGCTACCGCTGCTGCTATAAAAGAGGCAACCCTGAGAGCACAAAAGCAAAAGGAATCAGAGGAAAAAGAGGCCGCCGCTCTAAAAGTAATAGCTGCCCAATTGAAAGAATTAGTGCTCAATTTTTCTCTTAAATTCTCAAGTTATGACGATGATACTACCAAAGAAATTTTGGCAGAAAAGGCTTATGATTCAGTCAATGTCCAAAGAATTATTGACGCTTTAAAAGAAAAGGGGATTAATCTGCAACGCAATCAGATTAAATTGGATAAGCCGCTAAAGACTGTTGGCCAATATACTATAGAAGTTAATCTCCTGCCTAAGGAAAAAACGTTCGTCAAAATTAATATCACCAGTGCAATTAAAAACGCCCATTAAGGGCGTTTTTTCTATCCTATTTGGAATTTTCCACACTGACTACTTTTATTTTTTTGCGATTTCCATCATACTTAATCTTGGTCTGGTCCTTAAAAACAACTTTTCCTGTAGTCAGGGAATAAAGACAATCATCGCCACCTTTTTTTACATTCTTGCCTGGATGATAATGAGTGCCACGTTGTTTCACTATTAACTCTCCGGTTTTAACACTCTGACCATCATTTTTTTTAATGCCCAAGTATTTAGCGCGCGAATCTCTTCCTAATTTAGTAGACCCACCTGCTTTAGTATGTGCCATATAGCTAACAAATAAATAATAAGATTATGATAAAATACTCATTTAAAGACTTGCCTATACTAGCAAAAATAGGCAGTTTTGTAAAGGCAAAACAACAAATTCTTCTCCTCAGCGCTCTGGAAATAGCCTTATTAGGAACTGTATTTTCCTTCGGAATAATTACTGGCAAGACGCAATTTAGAACTGAACCGATTATATTGGAGGGAGTGACGCCCATTTCTCCTGAGGAGGTTTTGACCTCTATTGTGAATAAGCCTAAAAGCAGCGCAAGCGGAGAATACGTGGCTAGCTCGCGCGGGAAAATGTACTACCCTGTGGAATGCTCGGCAGGAAATAATCTTAAGCCGGAAAATAAAATCTATTTCAAGACGAGTGCAGAAGCCGAAGCGGCTGGCTATAAACGAAGTTCGGCTTGCCCTTAGATTTAATTTAGAGTTTCTAAATCTTCCTCTTTACGAGTGGCCAAAATCGCTTTTTTAAAACTATCTGGCAATTCTTGCATAACTTCTCCTAACATCTTTTGATTTACCATCAACACCTTTTCTATCTGGTTAATGGGGGTAAGAATATTTATTATTTCAGCAATATCATAAGTAATTTTTTTACCTGTCACTCTTTTTAAAACGCCCGTTTTGCCGCTAATTTGAGAGATATTATGTTTCAGACAATAGGTGTTAATTTGTTCTTTAATTTCTTTGAGGCGCTGGTTCAGCTGATAATCCTGCTTTTGCAGTAAAAAATATTCATCTACCAGCTGGGCAACTTTTTTGCCGCTCAAATTAGTTTGGATGTAATAGTCATGCCAAACAGGGCAACGCCTTCTGTAACCGCACCAGTCACAAAGCCGTGAGGGGGTAGGGGAGAAATCGCTTTTGGTGATAGTTAAAATACTCTCTTGTATTTCCCGCTTGGTATTCTCCAATTGTTCTGTCGTACGTGCACTCGTTACTTTGATATCTGGTTTTAAAAAATAAAGTGAAAGACTGATGTTATTAACATTCAGCTTCGGCCAAATGCTCAAAAGTCCCAAGGCATAAATAGAAAGTTGCAAATCTTTATCAGTATCTTTTTGGGAAGGCACCCTTTTACCAGTCTTATAATCTATTATTTCGTAATGCCCGTCGCTGGAAGCATCCACTCTGTCCATAATGCCAGAAAGATAATGTTTTTCTTTGCCAATATCAAAATCCAGAACAAAATGTTTTTCTAACTCCAAAATTACTGACTGGAATGGCAGATTTCTGGCATAGAAGGATTTTAATTGGCGTACGCCCTCCTTAAGATATGTCTCCGAGTCTTTATTGGTTTTCCAATTAAATTCACTTGCAGCCGGCCAATTTTTTTTATAATATTCAATAAGCTCCTCCAGGGTAGGGAACTCGGGGTCTTTTTCGCAAAACCAATGCAAAACCTCGTGAATATAGCTACCAAAGGCAGCTTCTCTACTTTTAGGCTCTTTTATTTTTTCTATTTCGCTAAACTTATATTTTTGAGGACAATTTTTAAAAGCCTCAAGAGAGGAATAAGATACTTTCATATGACAAAATGCAAAAAAACGGCCGCAACTTGGGCGATAGATTAAATTGAAGAAGCAGTCTTTGCTTCTAAATGTCTATTTCATATTAAGGGAAAAACGCTAAAATAGCAAATCAGACTCTTGCCATTGACAGAACAAAGTATATTTATGATAATAGAAAGATAAATTTAAGATTTATTGTATGTCGCAAGAACAACCAACAGAAGAATTGCTTTTTGCAGAAAAAGACGCTAGCCAAGATGATAAAGACATTCTTGACTATGACAAGGCGAAAGAAAGAGCCTTAAGGGGAGAGGTAGGAATTTTTTCTGTTATTAGGGGGCTTAATAATCAAGTGCTAGAGTTAACCGCCCTTGTCTGCGATAAGGACAATGATTTAATGGAAATTCATTGCGAGAAAAATACGGGAACAGCTAAATATGCGATAACTAATTATATGTTTGTAAATACTGTTGAGGAAGAGAAAGTAATGTCTTGGAATCCACGCATGTTAAGCAAAGAGATAACAGCTAAAATGAAAAAAACTTTTGGAGCCATTTTCTCAGACAGTCAATCAGCGTCCGCATCATCAGGGGAGGAGTTGAAGTAACCCTTGGTCCGATATGACAGACAATGTCGCACAAGATAGCTTTTGCGACACTGAACCATAATTAATAAGAACCCCCCGACCTTTCCAGCGCCCGAGCCCCTTCCCTGCCTCAAAATTTACTTTTTAAAGGATTGAGTTAAGAGATCGATAAATAACTTAAATATCCCCAATATAAAATCCCAAATTCCTTTGAGAAACTTTAAACCGGTATTTAAAAAATCTTCGGTAAAAACTTGCTGGAACAAAACCCCTACTTGTTTTACAAACGTGACTATAAACAGGGTTATTTTATCCAACCAGGGCATAACTTTATTATCGGCAAACTCAATATAATTAATGGTAGTGTCTGTAGTAGTGGTAGCAGCTTGAGCGCTTATTGCCCTAACGAAAACTAATATGGCGATCATTCCTAGAGATAATCCCGCTAAACGTAAATATTTTTTACTCATAGATTGGTTAGCTTATTAAAGGTAAAATCAAATTACGCGCGAATTCTAACCTTCTCAAAGATTCGTCTTTTCCTAAAACTAAAATAATTTCCGCTGGAGTCGGTGAAGATTCTTTGCCCGACAAAGCAACGCGTAGGGGCCAAAAAAATAAACCCTTATCTTCTTTATAAGGACTTTTACTAGCCACAAAATCGTTGAAAACAGTCTGCAGGCTATTAATGTCGTAACGGTCTAAAACTAAGGCGCTAATGATATCCATGGCATAATTCAAAGCTAAAATAACTTCTTGCCATGGAGCCCCGTGCCATTTCAGAAGCTCTGGGGCATAATTTAAGTCATCTTTGAATAAATACTCAGCCACAGACTGAAAGTCGCTTATTTTGGCTAAACGGGGCCTTTCTAGGGCTATGGCGCGGCTTATATAATTCAGGTCAACCACTCTTTTGGAAGCGGGAATAGAATAGCTTACTTTGTCGGCATTTACTTCTATTAAATTGCTGTCAACCAATTGTTTGACAATGGGCTGAATCAAAGTTTGTTCATCAATATTCTTAAAATATTGGAGATTAAACCATTCTAGTTTTTTAATATTGAATATGGCTCCGCTTTTTTGCAACCTCTCGATAGTAAAATTTTCTACCAAAGCCGGCAGGTCATAAAGCTCGCGATTATCGGCTGGATGCCACCCTAGCATAGCAATAAAATTAATCAATGCCTGCGGCAGATAACCTTCAGCTATATAATCTTTAATGCTAACTGTGCCATGACGCTTGCTCATTTTGGAACGGTCGGGACCAAGAATTAAAGGTAAATGCGCATAGGCAGGAGAAGAAAAACCCAGGGCTTCCGCTATAGCCATTTGCTTTGGCGTATTGGAAAGATGGTCTTCGCCCCTGATTACATGGGTAATTTTCATAAGGGCATCATCTACCACTACGGCAAAATTATATAAAGGAGTATCTAAATTTTTAGCGATAATAATATCTCCCACCAAGCCCAAGTCGGCTTTGACCTCTCCCCTAATTAAATCCTTAAATTTCACTATTTTTTGCGGCATGCGAAAACGAATTACTGCTTCCCGGCCTTCGGCTAAATTTTGAGCCACAATGGCTTTCTCTAAACGGCCGCATTTGCCGCTATAACGGGGTTGTTCACCTCGAGCTAAAGCTTCTTGTTTTTGGGCTTCCAATTCTTCGGGTGTGCAAAAGCAATAATAAGCCTTATCCTCGTCCAAAAGTTGCTGTAAGTATTTCTTGTATATGGCTTGCCTCTCAGTCTGCCTATAGGGACCATAATCACCACCAATATCTGGCCCTTCATCCCAGGTAATACCCAGCCATTTCAGACCATTGATAATATCTTCTTCGTATTCTTTTTTAGACCTTTCTAAATCGGTATCCTCTATGCGCAAAATAAATTTACCACCGTAATGCTTGGCCATTAAGTAGTTGAACAGAGCCGTGCGGGCGGTGCCAATATGCAACCATCCTGTTGGGCTGGGCGCCATTCTTACCCTAATATCTTGAAAATTATTTTCCTTATCCCCCATTTTTCCTATTTATAAATAGCTTTTTTATTATAATATTAGTTAATCATTTAGTCAATCTATTTATCGAAAGATATCTTGTAACATCATTTCAGCAATATTCTGAGCGGCTTGTTTATGGCTTAGACCTAGAGCCTTGGATTTTGAGGAAAGTGAAGCTAATCTCTCTGAGTTATGGAGAAGGTTAACAATAGTTTGAGCTAAAGTATTTGCCTTAAGATTGCCTTGTTCCAAAATAATGCCTGCCCCCTCGTTGGCTACGGTACTAGCATTTTTCCATTGATGATTTTGGCTAGCGCTGGAGAGAGGGATAAGAATCATGGGCTTACCCATGGCAGATAATTCAGCAATAGAACCGCTACCGGCTCGCGTCACCACCAAATCTGCGCTAGCTAACACATTATAAAGAGATTTGAAACCAGAAACAGCCTGCTCGTCTAAAAAAGCCACTGGATGATAATCAACCCTTAAATTTTGGTCTGGATCAAATTCCTGCAACATGACTTCAGCCATTCTAGACACTTCTGCCAAATTAGTGGGTCCCGTTTGATGGACGACCTGACATTCGGGCAATAAATCTGCCAACCCTTCCACTATTAAAGTATTAATAAATTGAGCCCCTTGGGAACCGCCTAAAACAACTACCACCGGTTTATCATCTTTTAGCCCCACTACTTGCCGACAATTTTTTATATCATAATCGGCATAAAAAGCCTCCCTAATGGGACTTCCCAACACATAGGTTTTGGCTATGGGGAAAAAGGCTAAAGCAGACTTGAAGCTCACAAAGATTTTGCGCGCCGTTTTTTTAAAAAGATTACTGACTAACCCGGGTATGGTATCTGACTCATGTTCATATAACGGTATATGAAATATGGTAGCTATTAAGCAAACTGGGAAAGCCCCAAAACCGCCCTTGGAAAAAACTGCCTCTGGCATATAGAAAAATAACCAAAAGAAAGATTGCAGACAACCAATAGCTGTTTTAAACAAATCAAAAATATTAGCGAAAGAAAATTCTCTTCGCCATTTGCCTGCGATAATTTTTTTCAAGACGACTCCTTCTTGCGTCAAAGCCTGGGTTGTATAATCAACAGGACCAATATAAATAAGGCTAGTTTCGATATGATTTTCTTGCGCCAGTTTTTTTATCTCTCGAGCCACAGCCACTAGAGGAAAAACATGTCCCCCGGTGCCGCCGCCTGTTAAAATAATTCTAATGTGTTTCTTGTTCATATATTAAGTTGTTTTTCTTTTGGCTGTGTTTAAGACAAAACTTACCGTCATGGCCATAACTAATAAATTAGACTTGCCATAGCTAACGAAGGGCAAAGGCAATCCTGTGACCGGCAGCAAACCAACATTTACCGCAATAGTTGTAAAAGCCTGCAAACCAACCGTAAAAATTAAACCAAAACCGGCATATCTGGCAAATAGGTCTTGATTGCTGCAAGCTAATTTGAAACCGCTTACAAGGAAAAAAAGATACAGGCCGATTAATGCCAATGAGCCAACAAAACCAGTTTCTTCGGCATAAATTGCAAAAATATAGTCGCTAAATCCTAGGGGTAAATATTGAAATTTTTTGACCGAATCGAAATAACCCACCCCAAATATTTTACCAGAGCCTATCCCCTCTAACGATTCTTCTTTTTGCTGAAGCTTAGAAACGTCTGCTTTTTCGGGGAAGAAAGTAACCAAAATTCTTTCAAGACGGTAGTCTTTGGCTAAAAAAATCAAAGTGCTGCCGCAAATCAGGGCAAAAACTACAAGTATAACAAGGTGCTTCCATCTCATGCCGGCTATTAAATACATAGCCATCGCGGTAGTGCCAATGAGAAATACTATGCTAGTGGCTGGTTGCTTTATAAGGATCAAACTAATAATGCCCAGAACGATAGCAAAGGGCAACACTCCTCGGCTAAAACTCTTCAACTCTGCAATAGGCGTCTTGGCTAACCAAGCAGCTAAAAAAATGATATAGAAGAATCTAAGAAACTCCGATGGTTGTATGGATAATGGCCCCAATTTAAGCCAACGATGGGCAGTTTCTCCTGGCAATTCAAAGCGAGGAATAAAAGCCAAAAGAACTAAAAGCAGCGTTGCTACTAACCAAAATACAGATGTTTTTTGCCAAAATTGGTAAGGAATTTTATAAAAAATAAAACCAGCAAAAAGAGCTACTGCCAAACCGATTAAATACTGTTGCTTGACGTAGTATAACGGGTCGCCATACAAGCGAGCGCCTGTTCCTGATGAAGCCGAAATAAGCGCCAAAAAACCCACTATCAAAAGTATAATAGTAGCTAAAATAAAAGAAAAAAATGCGGGTTTTTTAAATGACGACATATATTCTTATTATTATAACAGATAGGTTTTTAATAAACATATCCGTTAGACGGTCATAATTAATAGATTATAGCCGAAGCTCTCTAAAATGCCAAATTTTTAATTAAAAAACGCCCCGGTAGGGCGCTTTTTAAACATATAGCATTAACGTTTTCTCCATTGAGTAGCTCTGCGAGCTTTTCTTAATCCGTATTTCTTTCTTTCTACGGCCCTACTGTCTCTAGTTAACAAGCGAGCCGGTTTCAAAATAGAGCGATTAGCAGGGTCTACCATCACCAAGGCCCTGCTGATGGCTAGAGCAGCCGCATCAGCCTGACCGCTTAGTCCCCCGCCCCTTACTTGCAAACTAATGCCAAAACCTTGCAGGGCATTTGTTAATTTTAAAGGTTTAACTACTTTGGCTTGCAGACTTTCTAAACCAAAATAGTCTTCCAAAGATTTGCCATTAACAGACAAACCTGTCTGCTTGGCATAAAGTCTTGCCCTTGCGCTAGCTTCCTTGCGCCCGCCAGTTGCTTCAGTATATTTACCAGTAAAGACATCTGCTTTGGAAACAAGCTTTTCTTTTTTTAGGGGAGTTTTTTTGACAACCTTAGGTCTAGATACAGTTGCCACAGGCTCCTTAGCCAAAATCTTGGTTTTGGGTTTTTTAGTTTCTATTGTTTTCTCTTTAGTAGTAGCCATCATAATTTTAAAATACTTCTCTTTATATGTATTAGAGATTGATAGTTAAATTTTTCATACGCAAATTACGCAGTTTATTTTCCGGTAGCATGCCAAAAACCGCTTTGTACAAAACTTTAGCGGGGTTTGCTTGCCACATCTCATCTAGACTGGTAGATTTTAGGTGTCCGGGATAACCAACAGTATGGCGATAATATAATTTTTGAGTTTGCTTTTTCCCGGTAACCATAAGGTGACTTAGGTTATTAACAATAATCTTAACATTACCGGTTTGATTATTAGCAAAATCAGACTTTTCTTTGCCTTGAATTAATTTAGCAATTTTGGAGGCTAAACGGCCTAGAGTTTCACCGGTAGCATCTAAAGTAATTGTAGAAGCGATTTGTTTTTTTGCCATATTTATTTACCTAGTCTCTTAATTAATCAGACAATAGAGATATTATAACTTGCTCAGAACGGTCTTGGGTCCTTCTTTCTGCCAACTTGGTTATGCGAGTATAACCACCCTGGCGTTTAGCTAATTTAGGAGCAATTTCATAGTATAACTTATCCGCGGCTTTAGCGGGCAGCCTCTGCTTCAATAATCTGAAAGAGGCAAGATTTTGTTTCTTGGCTAAAGTAACCAAGTGTTCCACCTTAATGGCTACAGACTTGGCTTTGGCTGGGGTAGTTTTTAATTGCCCCTTCATTACTAAATCACCGGCAAGATTTTTCAAAAGAGCTACTCGTTGATTTTTTTTGACTCCAAACTTTCTCAATTTCTGAAAATGGCGCATACTAAAAATTAATCAGAATAAAATTATTATTTTTCTTTGGTTTTTAAGCTATAACCCAATGATTCAACCCTTTCCTTGATTTCAGCGAAGACTTTCTCTCCAATCTGGTTCATTCCTTGGAGAGTTTCACTGCTAATTTTTAAAACTCCAGAGAGAGTTCTGAAACCATTGCCGTTTAAAGCTTTTACCGCCCTAGTAGAAAGCCCCATTTCATCTATTTTTATATCTTTGGGGTCCTTATCCTTTAATGCGGCTACAATCTCCTCGGGAGAGCTAACAGCTTCTTCCTCTTTTACTTCTTTCGCCTCCTTGACAACTTTAGTCTCTTTGGTAGCAACAGGGTTTTCTTCTGTTTTAGGTTGCCCCCAAGGCAAAAGATTCAATATTGCCCCTGTCAGCTTGTTTGAAGTAGTTAAGGATTCATATAGGGCATCATGGGGCGCTACGGTGCCATCAGTGGTAATTTTAATTCTCAAAAGATTATAATCGGTTCTATCGCCCACGCGCATATTCTCAACCTCAAAGGTTGCGTTAAGCACTGGCGAAAATAAAGCATCCACCCCAATCACACCTATGGGCAACTTTCCAACCCTTTTTTGTCTATCTTCTACCTGAGAATAACCTATCCCCTTCTCTAAAGTAATTTCTAAACTCAGGCTGGATTTTTTGTCAGTTAAAGTCGCAATATGCACCTCGGGATTCATTAGCTCTACTTCGGCGTCCTTTTTGATATCATAACCGGTAACCTCTTTCTCTCCGCTAGCTTCAAGATACAAGGTTTTAGGTCCATCGCTAAACAATTTGAAACGTAATTGTTTCAAGTTTAACATCACCTCGAGAACGTTTTCATAAACTCCTTTCAGAGTAGTAAATTCATGAGGGGCGTCATTAACCTTAAAATAGGTAATGGCCGCTCCTTCTATAGAGGAAAGCAGTATTCTTCTTACCGAATTACCCACGGTAATGCCATAGCCAGGATACAAACCAGCAATCTCAAAGACTCCTTCTTTGGCATTCTCCGACACAATATTAAATTTGTTTGGTAAAATAATCATACTTAACTCAAATTTTTTAATTGCTCACTAATGGCTAAAATACTCGACTACCGTATTGATATCAAAAGGCAAACTAATGTTAGCCAAGGTGGGCTTGCTGATAATTTTTACTTTTAAAGCCTTGGGGTCAATTTCTAACCAGGGATTGGCTTTAGTGTTTTCGGCAAGTTTCTCGGCTATTTTTTCAAACATAGGCAATTTGGCGCTTCTAGCGTTGAGGCCAATCACATCTCCTACCTTAAGGCGGGCTGAGGGCACATCGTGACGACGGCCATTTAAAGTAAAATGCCCATGAGTGGTAAGTTGGCGAGCCACGCTGCGGGAGGGAGCAAAACCGGTTCTAAAAACCACATTATCAAAGCGCAACTCTAAAAGCTGCACCAATACTTCTGGGGTAGAGGTTTGGGACTTAAAAGCGGTAGCAAAATAATTGGAAATTTGCTTATCCCTAAGACCATAGGACAATTTGAGTTTCTGTTTTTCATGTAATTGCCTGCCGTATTCGCTTTCCTTATTCATCCTGGATTTGGGCGATTTCCCGGGCGGATAAGGTCTTTTAGCCAAAGGACACTTTGGCGAAAAACACTTATCCCCTTTCAAGAATAATTTTTCATTTAGAGCGCGACATTTTTTACATTTGGGGTCTAGCATAATTTAAAAAGATATAAGATATATGAATTAAAACGGCAAGACTCTATACTCTCCTCACCTTTGGCCTTCTGGGTCCGTTATGAGGAATGGGGGTCACATCCTTTATAGAAATAATATCTAAACCGTTTGTCACCAAGGAACGAACCGCCGCCTCGCGTCCGCTACCAGCGCCTTTAATAAAAACTTTCACCTGGCTAGGACCAGTCTTAGCTAATTTTTCTACTACAGTAGCAGCTACCTTAGAGGCAGCATAAGGAGTTGATTTTTTGGGTCCTTTAAAACCCAAGGAGCCAGAAGAGGACCAGGCTAAAATATTGCCCTTATCGTCAGTGGCAGAGATGATGGTATTATTAAAAGAGGAATTGATATAAACAGCCCCTTTTTCAATACGGCGACCAAGGTTTTTAGGACCAGAGGTAGCGACTGTTTTGCTTTCGTCAATATCTCCACTCTGGGTTGTAACTCTTCTTTTTCCCATAAAATTTAAGCTATAATTCTAAATTTATTACTTTAATTCAACTTTGTGTTTACCAGAAGTCACTGTCTTGCGAGTATTGCCTCTCACAGTGCGGCAATTAGTCTTGGTCCTTTGGCCCCTTGTTGGCAAATGGCGAATATGTCTAGAACCTCTATAGGCTCCGATATCAATCAAGCGCTTAATATTGTCTTTATTCTCCCTTTTCAGGTCACCTTCTATCTTGTAATTTTTTTCGATATAATCACGAAGTTTGTTTACTTCTGCCTCGGGAATGTCTTTCACGCGCACATTGGGGTCCATCTTAAGCTCTTTAAGAATTTTCCTAGACAAGCTCAATCCAATACCATAAAGATAAGGCAGAGCTGCTTCTATTCTTTTTCCTTCTGGGAGATTAACACCGGAAATACGTAACATAAAATTAAATCTTTAAAAACAATTTATTAAATAAATATAAGACACAAAACATCGCCAATTAGCCTTGGCGCTGTTTATGTTTCGGATTACTGCAAATAATGTAAACTCTCTTTTTTCGTCTCACTACTTTGCAATTACGACAAATAGGTTTAACTGATGCCTGAACTTTCATAATAATGAAAAGATAATAAAATCACAACTTAAAAAGTATATAAAGGAAAAACAAACTTTTACTTATTGCGGTAAACTATTCTACCCTTAGTATTATCGTAGGGAGAAACCTCCACTATGACCCTATCTCCAGGTAAAATTTTGATCTTGTGTAATCTCAACTTGCCTGCTAAGTGAGCCATGACCTCGGGGTCATTATCGCTAATATGCACCCTAAAGTTGGCACTTGGCAAGGCTTCCGTGATTACGCCTTCCCGCCTTAATTCTTGTCTTTCTATTTTATCCATCAAAATTGTAGCTATAGATTACTAAATTTTTGCCATTTAGTCAATAGTAACATTGATTTTTTGCTCATTTACAGGGATTTTTTGAATATAGCCAGGCCAAAGCTTGACACTAGTTTTATTCATGTTAGGAATACTCTCTAAATAAGCCTTGGCATCCTTAATACTTTTTCCTTTCAGATTGGCAATGATTTCTTTTTCATTAATAAGCGGCCTTGAAGACCAGTTGACTTTTACTTGACCCGTCAAGCTACCAGTAGTGAAATCTGCTTTATTGATAGTGTATTCTAGGCTAGGCTCCCCATAAATGTCCGTAGAGGAATCCACTTGCTTCTGTAACTGGGCTTTGATAATGGCTAGTAAATCGCTTTCCTTAAAAGCTATTACTTTAGCTTCTCCTGACATAGTAATAGTAAATTTTTCTGCCACCTGGTCTACCTTAGCAGTGCTTTCAATTTGTTGCATCTTATAATTTTTAGCGCCTTCGAGAATTTTATAGTCAGAAGGAATCTTGGTTTTTAAGGCGTTGTCTAAATTACCCAACAAGTCTTTACCCACTTTGGCCTCGCCATTTTTAAGGTCATCTGCGGTCACGCTCTTTAAACCGCCTAAAGACCCGCCAGAAGCAGCTGTTTTACTAGTAGCATAAAAACCTTCAAATTTTGGAGTGCCATTAAAACCGGGAATAGTAAATTTTCCAGCAGGAATATTATAACTGTCACCCGCCTCATCAGCAGTAGCCATTGCTTCTATGTAAACGGGGGTTAGTTTGTTTTGGTTATCTAATTTAGCCGGTGGCACTACTAGACGAGAATCAAGTCTAAAAATTTTACCGCTTTCCGATTGAAATCTTGTTCCTGCCACCAAAGGTTGGGGTGACGTGCTGTAATTGTTGTAAATTTGCAGCTTTACCGTAGCTTTACTGCCCCCGATTTTATTGCCTGTTGATAATATCTCCTGGCTTTCGGTATGGCTAACCGAATAAAGCTCGGCAGGCACCAGCAAGGTATCTACTTGCGTCATGCCTTCGCTAGCAGCCGGAGTGGCTATAAAAACCCTGGCATTATAAACACCGGGAGTTTTAATAGTATTAATGTTTACATTGGCCTTGGGCAAAATTACAAAGCCCAAAAAGTAAACCGCCACTAAGGCAATAAGAATAGAAGCAGGAACTAAGATTTTTTTAATCCAAGCCGGTGCTGCAGCATGAGAAAAAGTCCTGGCCTTTTTGATAATAAAATTATTTTGAGGAACACTTTTATTTTTAGAAGCGCCAAACAATTCAGCGGCTCTGCCACTGGCCGTATTTATAGATTCGGCTTTAGATTCTGCCAAACCAACCGCTACTGTTTTTAATGTTACTGAATCTGGACCGGAATCGCTTTTAGCCCGTGAAACATTGTGCCAATTGCGAGGCGGCTTAATATCATAAACTTTTTTCTTTATAGACATAAAAACATTTAAGTTAGAATTTCGTAAAGTTATAAAGTTTATCAAGTTTCTTTAGTAAAATTAAAAACATGAATTTTACTTTAGGAAATTTGAACTTAATAAACTGTTGCGAGTATATTATACAATTGTTTTCTCTAAATTGCTAAATTAATTGCAACTTTAAACGCCTCACTCCAGCCGAAGACGCTTCCTCCTTAATTATTTTTATAGCGCCAATTTCTTTTGTTTCTTTTACGTGAGGTCCGGCGCAAATTTCTTTTGACCAGGCTGTGCCATTTTTATCTTCAAAGGAATATACTGTCACTTTGGCCGGATAGCGAGCAGAAAAGACTCCGATAGCGCCGCTAGCCAGGGCATCTTGCACCGGCATTTCTTCAACAGAAACTATTAAATTCTCTCTAATCTTGGCATTAACCAAGTCTTCTACCTGCTTAAGCTCTTCTGGCAAAAGTTTTCTAGGAAAATTAAAATCTAAACGAGCTCTTTCTGAATTAATATCTGACCCCCTTTGAATAATATTGGGGTCTAGCGTTTCTCTCAAAGCCTGAAAAACCAAATGTGTAGCGCTGTGCAACTTGGTCAAAATTTGCACGTCAGCTTCGTTCCAATCATAACCGTCTTTTAAACCATGTCCGCCAAATTTTTTCTCGACACCGGCTCGTGAAATTTCTTGGTGCTTTTTAAAAGCTTCTTCAAACCCTTTGGCATCTACCTCCATGCCCTGCTCTTGCGCAATATCCGTGGTGACTTCCAAGGGCAAACTTGATGTCTCATAAAAACCAAATGCCTCCTCCCCCGGAATCATTGTCTCGCCCCTTTTTTTATGATTGGCAATTGAAGCCAAAATATCCTTAGTCCCCTTCTCTAGTGATTTTTCGAATTTCTTTTCCTCGCCAGTAAAAATCTCTAAGAAATAATCTATTTCACCGACTTGGGGCCAAAAGTTTTTATAATTGTCGCTAATCACTTCGGCCATCACCCTCAGCCAATCATCTTTCAATTTTAAAACTTGCGCATAGCGTGCAGCTCGCCTAATAATTCTTCTTAAGATATACCCCCGGTCAGTATTGGAAGGGAGAACTCCGTCAGTAATAAGAAAGAAACTGCCTCGCAAATGGTCGGCCATAATCCTTAAAGCGTGCCAATCTTTTACTTCTAGGGTCGCAGCCTTTAAATTGGCTAATTCTAGGAGTTTATCAATCAAGGGTTTAAACAAATCCGTATCAAAAATAGTCGGATAATGATTGTTTTCCAAAGGTTGGCTTAAATTTTCAAATTGAGAGACTAAAGTTAACCTTTCTAGCCCCATGCCAGTATCGATTCCCATTTGCCCTAAGGGAGTGAGTCCGCCTTGCTCGTCGCTATAAAATTCATTGAAAACGATATTCCAAACTTCTAGTCCGTCTAAATATATTTCTATGGTAGGGCCGCACGGTCCAGAATTGCCAGTGGGTCCCCAAAAATTATCTTCCCTGCCTTGCCCAATAATCTTTTCCTGAGCTATTCCTAAAGAAACTATGGCATCATAACCAGCAGTATCTTTTGGAGTAGTGCCATCGCCTTGAAAGTAGGTAAAAGTCATACGTCCTAAAGATAAGCCTAATTCCTCTGTCAAAAAACGATACGCCAAAGAAAAAGCTTCTTGCTTGCCATAACCCCCAAAAGAAAAATTGCCTAACATTTCAAAAAACGTCAGATGCGAAGCATCGCCAACTGATTCAATATCGCTAGTTCTAAAACATTTTTGAATAGAGGCCACTTTATTTGCCCCCAAGGGCTTGCCCAAACCAGGATGGTTATCTTTTAAGGGGTTTAGCTGTTTAGTATAATACGGCTTGAATTGTTGCATTCCCGCCGAAGTTAAAAGCACGCTGCTATCGTTCTCGGGCACAATAGAGGCAGAAGGGACTGCTTGGTGGCCATTCCGAAAAAAATAGTCCAAAAATTTTTGTCTCAAATCATTCGCAGAATACATGAGAAGAGTAGATAAATCAAAATTAAATAACGCTGTATTTTAACTTGTTTAAAAGGGCTTGTCCAGAAAATTACATTATAATGCCCCCGCCTAGAAGTTTAGCCCCATCATAAATGACTACCGATTGTCCAACAGCTGGCGCCCATTGAGCTTCCTTAAAATAACCCGTCAGCTCTTGTTTGTTTTTTTGCCTCCAAGTTACCATTTGGTCCGGCTGGCGATAACGAATTTTGGCAGTGCTTCTAAAAGGAAAGTGGGACGGTCCCCTTCCCTTTATCCAGCTGAGTTGATGGATGCGAATTTCATGGCTCCATAATTCGGGATAATTCTTCCGCGCCACATACACAATATTATTTTCCATATCTTTTTTGACTACGAAATATGGTTCTCCTCCCCCGCCGCCGAATCCATGCCTTTGACCAGAAGTATAAAAAGCGGCTCCCTCGTGGCTGGCAATAATTTTATTTTCCGGAAGAAGAATCGCCGGACCTTTTTTGGACTTTAATTTAGTCTCTAAAAATTCTGCCAATTTGACTTTGCCCACAAAACAAATGCCTTGGCTGTCTGGTTTATGGGCTACGGGCAAATGAAAACGCTCTGCTAATACGCGAACCTCTGGCTTGGTGAGATTGCCCACAGGAAATAAAGTTTTAGAAAGTTGCCGTTGATTTAACTGCCATAAAAAATAAGACTGGTCTTTGTTTTTATCAACGCCCTTGAGCAACTTTTCCTCTTTATTAAACCAGTTGAGATGCTTTACCCTGGCATAATGGCCAGTGGCAATCATATCTGCCCCCATTGCCAAGGCTTTTTCTAAAAAAAGCCCAAATTTGATTTCCCGGTTGCAAAGAGTATCGGGATTGGGAGTTTCTCCCTTAGCGTAGCCATGGAATAAATAATCCACTACTTTATTCTTGTATTCTCCCTGGAAATCGAAAGTATAAAAAGGAATAGCTAAAGATTGGGCAGTTTTTTGGGCATCTTCTTGGTCTTTCACCCAGGGACAACCGGTGCCTTCTGTTTCTTCGGGTGCCCAATTTTTCATAAAAACGCCGACCACTTCATAACCAGCTCTTTTTAAAAGAGCGGCGCTGGTGGCACTGTCTACCCCTCCGGATAAAGCACAAAATACTTTTAAACGTTTAGCCATCTTAATTTTCTTTTCTTAACAAACTGTATTCGCAACCACAATATTTCTGCCTGTAAATTCCATATTTTTTGGTCAGCTCTAAACCTTTGCTATAAGCCTGATTTTTGTCCAGAGGAAAAGTTTCGTAATGTAAACCGAATTTATCGGCCAGTTTATTGCCCCATCCATTTATAAACTCGGTGTCTTTGTAACGATTAAGACTGAGAGTAGTCGCTATGTTTCCATAACCTAGTTCTTTAGCTTTAGCAGCTAAATTATTTAGCCTAAAGGCCAAGCATTCCTTGCAGCGTTCCTCGTTTTCAAAATAACATTCAGGCTCTTTAACGAGGTTCCTCTTCAAATAAATAAGCCAATCTTTGTTATCATATTTCCCTTCAATCAGGGTCAGCTTATAAATCCTGGCAATTTTTTCTACCTCGCGCAGCCTTTTCAAATACTCTCCCGGAGGATACAGGTTAGGATTATAAAAATAGAGGGCTAGATTTTCAGCCCCCATTTTCAAGTCATTTATCAAATAATCTATAATTGGCAGTCCGCAAGGAGCACAGCAGATATGCAAAAGCATCTTGCTCATGCTCTTACTTTACCACTAATTGGCGCTCTTATCAACGGAATTTACTAATTGCGGCTTGCCAAATTCTTGAGCCACGAAAACCACAGTTTTTCCTTTATAAACTCCTTCCATGGTAGCCATGCCTACTGCCGTATAATGAGGGTCCACTATATTGGCTTTATGACTGGGAGACTTCATCCAAGAAGGAAGAATATTTTTGTAATCGGTAAAATTCACTGCCAAGTTTTCTCCTGCATAACGATAATCATAACCGGCAACCGCAAACCAGTGCCAAGGAGATACTCCAGCAGGACTAATATGGGCAAAATAACCATTTTTAACCATGTCTTGAACCTTAAGTTCTGCCACTTGGTTTAAAGTGGCATCAACTTTGAGGGGTTCAAGCCCTAAAGCAGTTCTTTCTAGATTGGTAGCCGTAATCATTTCCCCCACCATCTGGTCGGAATAATTGCTTGCTTGAGAAACAGGCGCCAAAGAAGAAAGACCAAAAATACTTAAAATTAAAGCGCTCAAAAACAATTTTTTTGCAGATAACATAAAAAGAGAGGCTTGCATATTCGACTTATCTACTTAGTCGAATAGGCCGCCCCTCCTTGCAGCTATCTCCCAAAGTAAATAAGCGACCGGTTACGCCACTGACTCCCCATAGCTTTGAGGCGTCCAATTATAAGCTATGGATCTGCGTCTTCGCCTATTTAAAATTTTTAACCAAACAAAAAAGACCTTGTAAAGGTCCCGATGAGAAACTGCCTTAAAAAAGACAGTCGTGATCGGTTACACCATTGGCTCCCCACAATTCAAGGTGTCCAAATTGAGAATTGTGGATCTACGCTTTCACTTTACACCTGTCATTATATCAATAAAATATTTTGCTTGTCAAGCCATTTTAGTGGATAACAAAAACAGCCCCATTCACATGAAGAGAGGCTGTTTTTAATATAGTTTAGCTGATTTTAATTATTTATTTTTCTTGCGAGTAACAATCAGGTATAAACCGCCTCCGATAACTAAAACACTGGCAACGAGCGCTAACCAATTAAAGCCCCTGCCACTAGTACTTTCCGCAGTTAGAACTAGTGTTGTCTCAGTAGTAGTTTCGGGCGCAACCTCCGAACTTGCGCCCAGCACTTCGCCGGCGCTAGTGGTAGTAACTTCGGCTGTGGCAGTAGTAGTAGCTAAAGACATTAGCTTCTTGCCTATTTCATCGCTTAGGTCTGGCACAGCTAAATCTAAACCGGGGCAGACTATAAGATTAATTTTTCTTTGGGTAGTCCTATAGACATAACCCGTTGGGTCATCAGCACTAGACAATAAGCCTATGTCTACCCAAGGCTGCAAAACTTCTCCTTTTGTCATTAGCTGAAATTGCTCCACCGCCTTGTAATCGTCCAAACTATAGACACCGGTAATGGGCAAATTAATGTTCAAATATTCGTTAAGGAAGTATTGCAACTTCCTTACTTCATCTGGGTCGTTATTAGCTCCTAACTTAATATATTTAATAAGATAGGGGTCGCAACTTTCCGTGGAAGCGCCTAATACTTCGCCGGCGCTATTAGTGGCAGTGGTCGCATAGCCGCCACCGCTATAGCTATAGGACCCTCCGCCACCACCACATGATCGAGTGTTGCAAGCCTGACTACTCTCACCCTCACACTCTGCCCCGCCATTAGCTGGTGTTGGATTGGTGCAAGTCCTTGTTTGAGTGCCACCACCGCAAGACTTTGAGCAAGCGCCCCAATCTGTCCAACCGCCATTTATTGGGGTAGATGGTTCACAAGAAGACCTTATGATATCTAATCTGTATAGAAGACCTGCTGGATTAGATTCTGCTGTACTTCCCTGTGCTGCCCAATTTTTAACTTCAAATTTAATATTATTAGAACCAGTATGAAGATTGGTAATATCGTATTGGTCTTGGCCAGCAGGGGTGTAATTAAATTCAGTTGAGTCCCCTCCTACAAGGACATCATTAACCCATACTTGATATGAATTATCGGTGGCAACTTTTAATGTAGCTGAAGCTGGCGTACCAACAATATCAAAATCCTTTTTAAAGATGTATGTTTCATCTTGAGTAGGATTTTCTACGTTATAGGTCTTCCAAATCCAATTAGCACCATTAATAATTGCTGTCCAACCTGGATGATTCCATGCGAGAATGGCTTTGCCAAGAAGAACATCTTGAGTATCAAAGACATTATCATTTGTATCACTTACCACAATTACATTCTCACAAGTAGGCTCTTCGTTACAACCATTTATTGGATCACATTGATACGGACATTGTAATTTATTGTTGTTTGATACGCATTGTCCCTCGGAACAAGTATAGGTACCATTGCATATGTCATTATCATTACAATCAGAGTCTTGTGTACATGGTGATGGGATTTCGGTCGTACATTGAGTAGTATCGAAAGAACAATCACGCTTACAACTTAATGTTCCGTCATCAAAACCCTGGTCAATAGAGCTACAAGTAGCACCACCTAAAGCCGTTCCATCACATGCCTCCGTTCCCTCTATGATACCATTGCCACAAGTTTGCTCTGTCTGTTCTAGCTGACAGCTAGAAGAACAGCCATCACCATTATTAGTATTACTATCATCGCACTGTTCACTACCATTAACTTTACCATCTCCGCACCAAGGCTCATCTATTAAGGTGCAACTACCGCTACATGATTGGTGTTCGCCCACTCCATCTTGTCCATCGCATTGTTCATCTCCATTCTTTATACCGTCTCCACACCAAGGTTCATTAATTAAGGTGCAACTACCGCTACATGATTGGTGTTCGCCCACTCCATCTTGTCCATCGCATTGTTCATCTCCATTCTTTATACCGTCTCCACACCAAGGTTCATTAATTAAGGTGCAACTATCGCTACATGATTGGTGCGCGCCCACTCCATCTTGTCCATCGCATTGTTCAGTTTCATTCTTTATGCCATCTCCACAAGATTCCTGCGTAACACAATCGCTCCAACTTGTGCACTCGTGACATGTCTGCAAACCTGGATAATTACCTATGGAACATGACTGTGTATTATTAACTTCACAAATTTCGTTATCATTAACTACACCATCTCCGCACCAAGGTTGATAGGTATTAGTAAGTGTACAGGATTTAGTATCTCCAGCTATTAGTGTAACTGAACCCGAAGAATTACAATCACCTGTAAAAGCCTTTGTATAATGGGGGTCTTCTGTTTCGGTAATTGTATAGGTTTTAGCCACATCTAATGTTTTTTGAACTCCGGAAGTTATAGGAAGGGCATCAGCTAACAGGGCAAAATCAGATACGCTCTTACTACCGCCATGTACAATTTTTGTAACAGTTAGTTGGGGCTTAAAAGAAGCACAATCAGGGTCAGCTAAATCAATTAATCCATCCAAATCATTATCAATGTCATCTGAGCAATAAGCTTTAGTATTTTCTGGTACGGGGATATGAGTTCCTTTTAATTCTACACAGTCCAGTCCAAATACGTCATGACTACTATTAAGATTAGCTACAAAACGAATACCGAAGTGTGCTTGGTCAGCGGCATCAGGAGGCAACGCAAAATTGACAGAAGTCCAGCTACCAGCATTTCCTGTAAAGGAGGCACCCACTATATCAGTCCAGTGAGAACCATTATCTTTGATCCATTGAACTTTTACATAATCACCATCACTGCTTTCTAATTTTTTTCTATTTTATAATTAAAACTTAGGTTAATGTTACTATACCCTGCAGTAGATTGCATTCTAGTAAGAGTATGGGCAGATTTACCAGTATCTCCTTTAATCAAAGCTTGTTTAGAATCACAAGAATAGTCATTGCCGTCATTTTGCCAATTACCACTATCCATCCATCCTGCATTCCATGTAGGTGGTTCGAAACTAGAATAGAATAATTTTTGAGAAGTAACTGCTTTAGCTGTTAAAATCTGCAAAATCCCACCATTGGCAGAAACCATGGAAAACACCATGGCTAAGGCCAATATTTTTGACCAAAATTGTTTATTTTTCATATTATAAAAATGTTTTTAGAGTTTATTAAAAGCTAAGGTCTTAAGACCTTAGTGGTTACCCCTACAACTGGAGGGTAATAGGGATAACCACTAA
>DAONGQ010000007.1 GCA_035404205.1 Candidatus Paceibacterota bacterium
ATGTTATTAAAAATTAATAAGAAAATAGAATTTATGCACAAAAATATTAATAAATTAGCACTTGCTGGCATTCTGATAGCTGGTGCTACCTTGTTTTTATCGGTAGCATTGGCAAAAAGCCCAAATGCTAGGGCTATAAACGGCTTAGAGCATAAAGCAATTGTTAACAATGTGACGCAAACATTGCTTAAGGTTTCCTCAAAGGAACCTGGTGCCATTGGTAAGCAGGTCCAGGAAATAGTTCAAGAACAGGATAGCGCCAAAGATGCGACCGCCAGTGCTATTGATGCTATTCAAAATAGAAATCCAATTAAAACCTTTTTAATTGGCACGGATTATAAAAATGTTGGTCAGGTACGCAGTGAAATGGTGCGTACTAGAAATCAAATTAATAAAATTGAACAGCTGATTGACAAAACAACTAATCCTACCACCAAAACAACTTTGCAGGAGCAATTGAACACATTAGGAGCTGAGCAGCAAAAAATAGAAACTTTCCTTAAGACCAATGAGAGTAAATTTAGTCTATTCGGTTGGTTTTTTAGATTATTTAATCTGCCTACTCCAACGACTACCACAACTGTTTCCTCCTCCACCGTCAGCTCCACTACTTCAACTGCTACAACTGTCAGTACTACAACCACTGCATCTAGCGCTACTACGTCTACCACTGTCACTCCTACTTCTATTACAACAACCGTCCCAACTACTACTGCGCCAACGCCAACGACAACTACTACCCTATAATCCGATCTTAATGAAGTCTCCATTAAAAAACAGAACCTTGACCGATTCTGTTTTTTAGTCTGCTAGCTATTTTTATTTACTCGTAACGCAAGGCATCAATAGGATTTAGGCGGGCAGCTTTCTTAGCTGGATAATAACCAAAAACAACGCCGATAAGAGCTGATACCCCAAAGGCTAGCAAGATAGAGCTGGAAGCTACTTTAGTGGGAATATTGCCTATTTTAGTAATAGCAAAGGCAATCACTATTCCCAAAATAATCCCTAAAATACCGCCCACAAAGGTTAAGATAATAGATTCGCTTAAAAACTGGGCGCTAATATCATTGCTAGTAGCTCCGATGGCTTTGCGCAAGCCTATTTCGCGAGTTCTCTCGGTTACGTTTGTCAGCATCATATTCATAATACCAATACCGCCTACTGCTAAAGAAATACCGGCAATAGATGCCAAAAGCACAGTCAATGTTTGGGTCATAGTATTAGCAATAGATAAAACATCAGACATGCTCACGGCGCTAAAATCAGCCTTGGTAGCATCGCTAATATGATGACGCTTTAATAGTAAATCAGTAATTTGAGCTAATGTTTCGTTCATATCTTTAGCATTATCGGCTTGAACGGCAATGGTAGAAACATAATTGTTGCCTATAAGCAATTTTTGGGCAACACTTAAAGGCACATAAATAACGTCATCTAATAGCCCTGAAGCCTTAGCTACTCCAATAACCGTAAACTGAATACCATTAATGCGAATGGTCTCGCCTATGGGACTGCTCGCACCTCCAAATAAATCTTCATTCGTAGTAGCTCCTAGCACGGCTACTTTATTTAGATTGGTATTATCTAAATCAGTGACGAAATCTCCTTGGTCAATAGTAACGTTTCTAACGTTGGCATAACTGGCAGTTACTCCGGTCACCGAAGTATTAGTGTTAGCCCCTTTAGTAATAACTTGATAGCGTCCGCTTACGGTAGGAGCAATATCGACTACCGTATTAATTTCTGTGCGGATGGCTTCAACATCACTTAAGGTCAAACTATTAGCCCCTCCTCGCCCACCTCTGGCCTGGGAACCAAAGGTTCTTTGAAAACCTGGCGTTACCAAAATTAAATTAGACCCTAAAGACTGGATACCGCTTTGGATAGTATTACTAGCCCCCTGCCCTACTGAAATCATGGCAATAACAGAAGCTATGCCAATAACAATTCCAAGGACAGTCAAGCCGGAACGCATTTTGTTGCTTTTAATGGCAGTGAAAGCCTCTGCAAAAATATCGCTGAAAGTCATATTCTAAGCAAAAATGAGATTAGTATTGATAGCATCAGAAGTAATAGCACCATCCTGGATAGTAATAATGCGTTTGGCATGAGCAGCGATATGACTGTCGTGAGTAATAAGAATGATAGTACGGTGATGTTTTTGATTAAGGTCCTGCAGGGTTTTAAGGACTACTTCGCCTGTATGGGAATCCAAATTGCCAGTGGGTTCATCCGCTAGAATTAAACTGGGGTTATTAACTAGTGACCTGGCTATAGCCACTCTTTGCATCTGCCCTCCAGATAGTTGGTTGGAATAATGGGAAAAACGATTTTCATCAAAACCAACTTTATTTAAGCTTTCTTTAGCAATAGCCAGTCTTTGAGCACGAGGAACTTGAGTATACATTAATGGCAACATTACATTCTGGAGAGCGGTGACACGAGGCAATAAATTAAAAGATTGAAAAACAAAGCCTATCTTTTTTTTACGAATATCGGCCAATTCATTATCTGATAGTAAAGAAACATTTTTACCATCAAGCCAATATTCTCCGCTAGTAGGTGTATCTAGAGCGCCGAGAATATGCATCAAAGTAGATTTACCAGAACCAGATGGTCCGATAATTGCCACAAATTCCCCATCTTGTACTTGAAAAGAAATATCTTTCAAAGCTACAGTTTCTATATCGTCGTGACTATAAATTTTGCCTATATGAATGCAATCAATCATAGTAATATATTTATCTGGATATTCCACCGCCCATGGGAGCCGCGCCAAGACCTGCTCCTAAACTGCCAAAATTATTCCTAAGGCTGGAACTGGTCCGAGAATTATTGCCCAAGTAGTTTGGTATAGTTGTTTTGGTAGTGCTATTCGCATTCACAGTTTTAATAACTACTAGGTCGCCTTCTTTAAGACCACTTTTAATTTCCGTTACAGTGTCATTGCTAGAGCCCGTCTGCACCATTTGCCTTTTTGGTTTGACAGTAGTAGTCATAACATTTCCTTTGACATCAATATTGGCATCAGCAGCTACTTCCACATAATAAGACCCAGTAGAACCGCTTTTAAGGGCCGCATTAGGAATCAAAAGCGTTTCCGCTTTATTTTCGACAGTAATGGTCACATTGGCGCTCATACCTGGCTTAACACGCTCATCGTCTTGCTCTAAGGTCACGGTCACCCCATAAGAAACTACTCCCGAGCTTACACTGCCTAAATTATCCACTTTGGAGACTTTACCCGGAAGGGTTAGTCCATCGATAGCATCAAAAGTTACGCTGGCTGTTTGGTTAACGCTAATTTTAGTGGCATCAATTTCGTTTACATCTAGAGTGACTGTTTTGTTTTTGGTTACTAAAGTAGCGACCACGTCGCCAGAGTTAACTGGATGGGCAATTTTAGCATCTATTTTGGCTATCACGCCGTCAAAAGGTGCACGCACAAAGCAATCATTATAATTTGTTTGCGCTTGCGCTAAGGCCAATTGGAGGCTTTGAAGGTCTAAAGGACTAGTATCGTTTTCAAGCGCCTGAGTTTTTTCTATGATAGTGCGATTAGCATTGTCTATGTTCATTTGAATATTATCGATAGAGCTACGACTAGCATCTAAAGTCTGTAAGTAAGCGCTAGCTTGGTTTATCCAAGTATTCAAATTATTCTGCGTAGTTACTGCCGCCTGAGAGGCCAAAAGGTCGCTCTGGTCATAGGCAATATGGTCTGTGGCATTTTTTGCTTCCTTTAAGGCAGAGACAAGGTTTTGAGTGCTGCTATAAGCGCTATCAAGCAATTGTTTCAAGGAGGCGTAATCGCTGTTACGGTTCAATAAGCGATAATTTTGAAACATCGCCGTATATTGGGCACGGGCGGAATCAAAATCTCTGCCAGCAGTGCGAACATAATCACGAGTAGTTTCATCCTGGCTATAAATACGCTGGTCAGAAAGGAAGCCATTGGCGCTATAAAAAACATCATTAAGAGAGGAAATAATAGCAGGAGTACCCACTGTCACATTGCCCACAGCGTCATAAGCGCTTTGGTAGGCATCATGCAAGTCAGTGGCTAATTGAGCTTGATTATCTTGGCTGCTTTTTAAAGCATTTTGCAGTTGAGTTTGAGATAAGGGATTAGTCTGTTGCCATTTGGCTAAATTCAGCTGAGCGCTTTGCAGGTTATAGTATGCTTGTGTACAGGCAATCTTAGCAATAGTAGCCCCGCTCTTCACTGTATCCCCTTCCGCCACATAAATATTAGTGATATCGCCAGAAGCCTTAGCCTTTAAATCTAGTTGGTCAGATAATTCAACCTGACCAGTATCGGTTATGGTGTTAATGAATGGTCCTTTAGTAACCTTGGCCAAAGTATAAACATTAGACACTTGTTTACTTTTAACTAGCTTCACAACAAAATAACTGCCAACAAGAAGAATGACTACTAGGATGCCGATGGCTAATAACTTATGGGTTTTTATCCATTGGGACAACTTTAAAAAGCGCGAATGCCACATAAAATCGTATATTTAAAATAATAATAAATCAATTATTGAGGTAAAATGCGCACAAAAATAGCCTTAATTTGACCAGTAGGAGTAGCAGTTCCAATAATAACAGCCGGGTCATTAATATGTAAATCAGTCCAAGTCAACGGTCGCCCCATCTTCACAAAGGTTGTATTTTCATCGGTTACAATAATAAGTTCTAGGTTGTCTCCGCTTTGTAAAACAAAACTCTTGTCTGGATTAATCTGAATAATGCGGCCAAAGGTACCATGGCTATTAATGCTCATCGGTCCCTGTGTTTGCCATTTGTCTGTAGAAACATTTGGAGAACCGGCAAAATTCTGCTGGTAGGCTGTTAGCCAATGACAAGCGAAACGAGCAGAATTGCGACCAATACTAACACCTAAATTAAACACCAGCAACAAAACCAAGCCAGTCAATATCCATTTAGGCCATCTGGGCGATGGGGGTGACGATACTGGCAAATCCCCGCTATGGTTAACGGGTTGATTTATATTGTCTAAGTTTTCGCTATTTTCTTTCATGAAAATGAATATTTCAAATTTTTTGCCACTGTTTGACCCTAAATAAATAGAAAGCAGCTATCACTATACCAATTAGGCATAATAGTAACTCGCTGATAATGTAACTAGGGGCTGATTCTAAGATAGCTAACAAGGCATAACTTCTAGTAGTCCAATTTGTATAAGCAAGACTGCTAGCGCTTTGGATAAAATAGAATATGCCCGTAGAAGGCAATTGTTTTAAAAACTGAAATCCGCTAGTCACAAGACCACCTAAGCTAATAACCAAGAGGCTTAAAACACATAAGCGCGTATAAAAACGTTGGCGACGGCTTCGCTTTTTCACTTCATTTAGAATAGCCGCAAGCAAAGCGGCTGGGGGGTCAAGATTATATTTTTTGATTACCGCATTCATTGTATTTTGAGTCATCGCAAAACTTGGCTATTTCCTTACATATAATACGCTCCCTAACGCTTAAAAGGTGCAAATTATTGTGGCCAAAGATGCCGCAAAATTAAAATAGCGCGTCGATACTGACTTTTGACAGTATTTAAAGGTAGTTGATTAAGACGGGCTATGTCTTGCAAACTTTGACCATCTGCGTAGGCCTTAAGAACAGTTTGGTATTTTTCTGGTAACTGCCCTAGCAATTCTTCTAGAGTGCTCAAGTCATTGAGTTTTTCTAGAAACAGGTCTGGCATTTCATCTAAACGTTGTAAAATTTCCTCTTGCTTGTTATCAGCTGAAATTGCATCAAAAGACAGGTCTCGACGCCTGTATTGTTTTCTTAGCCAATCGTTTAATACATTTTTAGCGATTCGGAAAAGCCAGGCTTTAAAACTTTTTTGCTGGTCAAACGAGGGTAAATGTTGCCAAACTTTAACAAAAGTTTCTTGCGTTAAGTCGCTAGCTACAGCTTCGTCTCCAGTATGGGCATAAATAAAATTATAGATAAGCTTGAGGTATCTTTGGATTAATATTTCTAAAAAATCATCCTGACCATTCAAGTAGCCAGCGATTAAATTGGAGTCGCTCGGGGGTTCTAATGGCATAGTTTTAAGAATAACATTTTTCCCGTGTCTTTCCTAGCAATGAAAGCAGCTCATTGTTATGAGCTGCTTTGTAACTAAATACTAATCTAGGCTGTTTTATCTTTAAGGGCGACAAAAACACAGAAACCACCAAGAATAAGCTTAAAGATACTATGCCAAAGTGGGTCGTAAGCAATCCAAAGTGCAGAAATATAATTAGATAAAATACCCCAAATTCCCATTAAAATAATAACCAATCCAACTCCTAATAATATTTTTTTGCTCATATTTATTTATTAAATTAATAACTTCTACAATAATTATATGATAGTCATATCAGAAAGCAAGCAAAGATAATCACATTGACATTATACTGGTTCACGAGTTATAATATTATCATTAGCTTTTACATCGTAACCGTAAACAACATAGTACTATCCTGATTGTGATAGATGGCTTTTTGCTGCTTAGACTACTTGATGTACGCACCTTACAACTCAAAAGGAGGATTTATGTACAGAAGAGTGATCGTAACTGTTGCTATTCTTGTTCTACTGTTTTGTTGCATTCCGGTATCAGTGGGACAACTAGCAGCTGTTCCTCAGCCTACCATCATTCTCCCTATAACTATTCAATCAAATGACGTAATAGTTTTGGGAGAAAACAGGCCTAGCGAGTATGCTTATCAAAACTGGTCATTTGAATATTGGACCGAGTCTAAGGATGTTTTTTCTGACATTAATGGTAGAAGGCCATTTCCATGGGGCGGAGAAGTTTTCGAAGGGGACATTACCTTTCTAGCGAATAAAGAAGGCTACTCCGGCCAAAGATCGTTTCAAATAGAGAGTAGTACAGCCTCAAGCCATGGAGCCATAGCCGTTCCTGATTTACCCTATAAACCAGACGTTGAATCTAATCAACTTTATTATCTGGGATGTTGGGTAAAATACGATATTACCGAAGGCTACGGTGTAAGGCTTACTCAGCAGTTTTTCTTGCCTAAAGATACATTCTATCCAACCTATGCTTGTTATGGAAAATGGCTGAAGGGTAAAAGCAACGGCTGGGTATATCTTGGCCTTCTCGTCAAAGCTCCAAAGGACACCTATAAAGGCGATCCCGTTATAGAGCTCTGGGGACAAGGTACTGTCGCTGTAGACGAAGTCTATTTCGGTCCCGCAGAAATCAAACAAGGAAACTCAGGAGGACTAACATGAGCCTTGGTAAGAAACTCGGAATCCGATCTGCCGAAGACGCGATTTATGCGCTAGCTACGTGTATTGTAGCAATTTATGTCTTCCTAATACTTGGGGTTACAATTTTCGATGTATTGGGAAAACACATTGCTTATTCCAGCAAAATCGTCGTCAAAGCACTGAATGCCCAATTCCCTTGGTTACTTCTATTGTGCATTGTTGTGATGTACGCCAGTGTTTTCATCTGGATATTCATGGGAATGGCAAGTTTCTTTTACAAAAAGAAACCCGACCACATAACCCTGTATAATGCCAAGTTGGTATCAGTTCTGATCCCAGCCCATAACGAAGAAGCTGTGGTAAAGAATATCCTCCAGGATATTCTTGGCCAAAGTTATCAAAACTTCGAAATTATTGTTATTGCTCACAATTGCAGTGACAATACCGTTGAGACAGCCAACAGCGTATGTGATTCAAGAATAAAAGTTCTTGATTATCACTCAGCCGAATCTGGCAAAGCCTTGGCTCTCAACTATGGGTTACAATTTGTGCATGGGGATGTCATAGCACAATTCGACACTGACAACAGGATCAAAGATCCATTACTCTTCAATAGAGCTATGTTCTATTTTCAAGACAACTCAATCGATGCCATTCAAGGAGCTCTTTCGACTAGCAATTCAAAGGAGTCTCTCCTGACTTTTTTGCAGGAAGTTGAGTACGACGTTTTTTCCTGCATTTCTTGGCAAGGGCGAGATGCCTTGAAACTCCCATGTTTCTTGGCTGGTACAGGCATTTTCATTACCACTCATACAATCAGACAAGTCGGTGGTTGGGCTAATTCCCTAGTTGAGGATTTTGAGCTTTTCACTAGACTCACCCTCAAAGGGAAAAAGATTATTTATGCCGACAATGTCGTGGTTTATGATGAAAAGCCGGCAACATGGTCAGCTATTATGAAGCAACGGTCTCGTTGGGTAAAAGGTCATCTCGGAGTGACCTGGAAGAACCTCGATCATTTTGGAAATTGGTTGGATTACCTCTATAGGCTCTCGCCTCTTTCCGTATTCGCTTGGTGGGTGTCCAACTTCCTGTATATCTACTATTTTTTGACTGGCCAAATCTCGACGGTAAACATCAATGGCTGGTTCTGGATAAGTTGGTCAACCCTGTTCTTCATGTTCATGGTGGTAACCACGTGGAAAAAGAGAGGTTTCAAACGAGTTTTTGCTCTACCGATCTATTGGATCTTTGGTTTCCACTGGTTGTTCGTGACCTTCTACAGTTTAGGGGTCCGATCTTGGAATGATACCAAGACTGCTCATTTTGGAAGAACAGCCTCATAGGAGGGCATCTATGCGATATCGTTTGATAGTAACGTTTTTCTTGGTTATTATTCTTGTCTCTGTGGGAGTTTTAGTAAAAATAAAACTTCCCTACACTGCCAAGGATTTCCAATACATCGCAATGCAGCAGGTAAGCCCTTCTTCAGAACACAAGATCACGGCTGTAAAAGCCGGTAAGGTGGACTATTTCAAAGGCATTGATTTCTATCCTGCCCCCTTGCCCTATGAATCTGAAGAAGGATCATTGGCTCTCGACGGTTTACTAGAAGCAAAAACTGCCAATTTCGTAGGTTTACGTTTTTTTCTTAGGGAACAAGAGCAGACATCTACCCTAGTTCTCTTTGACGTAAACCAAGACACGATTTTGGCAGATATCATTACCAGAGTTCATGAGTCAGGAAAGGGAGTTTGTCTTGAGCCTCAGATAATGATGGACACTGCAGGGCAATTTGTCGCTAACCTCAAACCAAAAAATATCAAGACTTGGTTTGAGAGTTATGATAAAGCCATTCTTCACTATGCTCAACTGGCCAACGATTGCGGAGTAGAACTCTTCTCTGTTGCCAATGAGAATAG
Organism: Candidatus Paceibacterota bacterium; assembly: GCA_035404205.1. Lineage (NCBI taxonomy): Bacteria > Bacillati > Minisyncoccota > Minisyncoccota bacterium. Next base: position 9,177 of record DAONGQ010000007.1, read on the forward strand.
CTCTCTCTGGCAATATTCCAGTCAATGGACCAATTTGATTGATAAGGTAAATCTTGTCTTCGACGGTTTTGTTACCGTACGTTTAAACTGTTGGTGGCAAGAGTCTGCCTTCAATGAGGTTTTAACTTACTCATGGCTAAGCCAACCTGGTTTAGACTTTGTAGGGATTTCTCCTTACTTTGATTTGACAACCAAGGACAATCCTACGGTAACGGACCTCACAGAATCGTGGACAAGTACCCAAGGTAATAGACATTGTATCAACATTCTTGCAGAGCTTACGGCCATCTCTAAAAAGTATAAGAAAAAAATTATCTTTCTAGAGATTGGCTACCGTAGTATCAAAGGTTGCTCTGCTGAACCGTGGAATGCTAGTGATTATGTACCAAGAATGTCTAGTACTAAGATCACCTATTCAGACAAAGACCAAGCGGTAGCCATTAGGGCTCTTTATGAAGTTTTTGACAAACAAACATGGTTTGCCGGAGCCTTCTGGTTCTATTGGCCAACTGCTAAACCCTCCAAACAAGACACTACGTGGAGCATCTGGACAAAACCAGGACAAGAACTTCTCCAAAGCGTCTTTACTGCACATTAGCTCAATGGGCTGATCATATAATTTAATTGATCAGCCCATTTTTATTTAATGCCTGTATTCTGTTATTTATATGATACAATAATCATACTAGTACTCCTTCTCGTATTAAGTTGCAGTAAAGAACAAATTATTTTTATGAGCAAGACAAAAAACATAATTAGCCTAGCTTGCATTATCCTAATTTTAACATTAGGAATAAGCTATTTAGTGCATAATTTTTTCTTAAATCCTTGCCGACAACCAATTACTTATTCTATTGGTGAGATAGACCCCCGTTTTAATTTAACTCGTAGTGATGTTATTAAGGCGCTAAATCAAGCAGAGGCAATCTGGGAAAAGCCCACTGGTAAAAATTTATTTGCTTATGACGAAGCGGGAAAATTAAAAGTATCTTTTGTATACGATAGCCGCCAAGAGTCTACTGTTACGCTTCAACGATTGGGTATGTCAATTAATGAGGATGAAAAAACTTACGATTCCTTAAAAATCCAATATAATGCATCACTTTCTGGCTATAATACCCAAAAACAGACTTTGACCGACCTGATTGACCGTTATAATTCAGCCAAAGCGGAATATGACAGTGAAGTCACTACTTGGAATAAAAAAGGCGGCGCTCCTAAACAAGAATACGACAGATTAAACGAAGAAAAAAACAGCTTAATGGCTTTAGCTTCCCAGATTCAATCTCTTCAAGGCGAACTGAACAAAATGGTGGATACCATTAATGCTATGGCTAATGTTTTAAACAGGCTAGCTGCGGCTCTCAATTTAAATGTCAATAAGTATAATACGATTGGTCTTGGCCAGGAGACAGAATTTCAGGAGGGAGTTTATAAAAAAGATTTAACCGGTGCGCAAATAATTGTGTATCAATTTGATAGTTATACTAAATTAGTGCGCGTCCTAGCTCACGAATTTGGTCATGCCTTGGGTCTCTCGCATTTTAATAATCCAGAAGCTATCATGTATTCTGTAAATCAAAGTGATAATCTAAACCTATCGGCTTCAGAAATTTCTGCTGTTAAGGCAATGTGCCGCATTCCATAAATTGTTTCTGCTTCATTGCGAGTGCTCTCTAATAATGATATAGCAGTGTCTTAAAAATAATTTTCTAATCAATCAATGAATTATAAAACAGCTTCGGTTTTTCCTTTGTCAGATATCTATACAAATCTCAAAAGCGGCTCCCAGGGTTTAACTGATGAGCAAGCAGAAGAATCCTTTAAAGTATTTGGACCTAATAGCTGGCGCACCACGAATACGGGTTGGTGGCGTATTTTAATAAATCAATTTAAGTCAGTCTTTGTTTATCTTTTATTTTTAGCAGCGCTTATTTCTTTCATTTTAGGAGAAAAATTAGATGGTAGTCTAATATTGGTTTTCACCTTCATCAATGTTCTGATTAGTTTTTTCCAAGAATATAAAGCCAGCCGTGTGGCGCAATTGTTAAATCGTTATATCCAATCAAATACCCTAGTATTGCGCAATGGGCAAGCAAAAGAGATACCAAAAACATCTGTAGTTCCCGGTGACATTTTAATTTTAAAGCCTGGAGATTTAGTTGTGGCTGATGCCCGTTTAATAGAAGCCCAAAATTTAAATCTTGACGAGTCGGTTTTAACTGGAGAATCCAAAAATATTAATAAAATAGCGAATGATGCCCGAACTCAGCCACAGTCTATTTTCGATGCCCAAAATATTGTTTTCGCCAGTACAGCCGTAGTGAGCGGCGAAGGATTGGCTATTGTTTTTAGCACGGGTTTAAATACTCAAGTTGGGAAAATAGTGGGACTAACTTCAATTTCTGCTAAGAAAAGTTTGTATGAAAAAGAAATTTTAGATTTTTCTAAAATTATCCTTCAGACAGTCGTAATTGCTATCTTATTTATTCTTTTGGCTAATTTATTAATCAAAGGACAAGAAAATTTTGGTAATTTTTTAGTCTTCTGCCTAGTCTTAACTATCAGTTTAATTCCAGAGGCTTTACCAGCAGTCGTCACTTTAAACCTTTCCAAGGGCGCCCTGCGCTTGGCCAAACAAAAGGTGGTAGTGAAAAGATTATCTGCCATAGAGGAATTGGGCAATATTGAGATTCTGTGCACTGATAAAACTGGCACTTTAACAGAAAATAAGCTTACTGTTGACACTATTTATAGCGAAGATAAGGAAAAATGCCTGCTCTACTCTGCTCTGTGCGGAACAGACCCTAAGGAGCCTCTAAACACTGCCCTTAAAAACCGTTTAAGCAAAGAACAGATTGCCCAGCTTTCTTCTTACAAATTATTGGAAATGGTTCCGTTTGATTTTAATAGAATGCATGAAACTACCCTGTATAACTATAATGCTAAAAATATTTTGATTATTCGAGGCATTTTTGAAACTGTTCTAAACTTGTGCGACTTAGACGAACCGACCATTAATAAATGGTTGGCTATGGAGCATCAAGCAAGCCTCGAGGGCAAGCGGGTATTGGCGCTTTCTTTTAAGCCTTTCCCCGAAAGCAAATTTGGAGAGAACGATGAAAAGCATTGCCAATTTCTTGGTTTTATGACTTTGGCTGACCCCTTAAAACCTACCGCCAAATCCACCATTGTTGCGGCCCGGAAATTAGGTATTCAAGTAAAAATTATCTCTGGGGATAGCCCGGAAGTGACTGGCGCCATTGGCAGAGAGGTGGGCTTAATTGATAATGCCACAAAAGTTATTTTAGGAAAAGACTTGGAAGCTCTCCCTGAAGAAAAATGGTTTGAAGCAGTCAAAAATCATGAAATTTTTGCTAGGATAGCTCCGGAGACTAAATTAAAAATCATAAAAGCATTGCAGACAAAATATAGTGTGGGCTATCTGGGGGAAGGTATCAATGATGCTCCAGCCCTAAAGGCAGCAGATGTTGGTTTAGTTGTTAGCCAAACTAGCGATGTAGCCCGTGAAGCAGCAGATATTTTGCTCTTGGACACTGACCTAAAAACTATTGTAAAAGGGGTCGAAGACGGCCGTATAATTTTTGCCAATATTAATAAATATATTAAATGCGCCCTTTCTAGCAATTTTGGCAACTTTTATTCTATAGCCATTCTTTCCTTGGTATTAACTTTCTTGCCTATGTTGCCGTCACAAATTCTTTTAGAAAATGTGCTTAGCGATTTTCCTTTATTAGCTATTGCGGATGACAGAGTAGATGCTTCAGAATTACATAAACCCAGAGTTTATAAAATGAAAAATATTCTTCCCTTAATTCTTCTCTTGGCTCTAGCTAGTTCCCTTATGGACTTCACTTTCTTCTTTCTCTTTCGCCATTATTCTCAAACTACCTTGCCTACATTGTGGTATTTGATGAGCCTTCTAACAGAAATCGTTTTGATTTTTTCTATACGCTCACGAAAACCCATTTGGAAAACACCCCGGATTAACAAAACCCTTGGACTTATGTGCTTATTAACCCTAATTGTTGGTATTAGCCTCCCCTATCTTTCTCTCGGGCAGAAATATCTGTCATTTGTTTACCCCCCAAGACAAGCCCTTTTAGTTATTGGCATGCTTCTAATTGCTTATGCCTTGCTTAATGAATTGATTAAAAAACTATATTATAATAAACTAGCAACAAATAATTCAAAATTAATTAATTATGCTATTAAATAATCTTGAGCTCGGCGATATAAAATCAGGGATAATAAACGTTTTGGTTGAAGTGCCGAAAGGAGGCAAAAATAAATATGAATATGACGAAACCATAGAGGCCCTCAGATTAGATAGGATTTTGTCTTCACCCATATTTTATCCCACCGATTACGGTTTTATCCCTCAAACCCTAGCAGATGATGGAGACCATCTTGATGTTTTGATAGTGACTGAATCACCTAGTTATCCGGGATGCATTTTGACAGTCAGGGTCATAGGAGCGCTTAAGATGAGCGATGAAAAAGGCACAGATTATAAGATTTTGGCTGTAGTGGAAAATGACCCTATCATGGCTAAAACATTTGATATAGCCGACCTGAATGAGCATCTTCTCAAAGAAATCAAGCATTTTTTTGATGATTACAAGTCTTTAGAAGATAATAAGTTTTCTAAGGTAGAGGGTTGGGAGAATAGAGAATTTGCTCTCCAAGAAATTGAAAGATGCGCTTTGGCGTATCAAAATAAAAAACATTAACAGAATAAAACATTAAAAAACCAACCTCTCGCGAGATTGGTTTTTTAGTTTAATAATTTTTGTATTCCTTTAGCCTGTCTACTAAATCTTGATTACCGCGTATTTTTTCTATAGCCTTGGCTTCTATTTGCCTAATTCGTTCACGTGTTACTCCCTTAGCTTCCCCCACCTCTTCTAGGGTATGCATCACACCGTCTTCTAGTCCGAAACGCATGGTAATGATTTCCTTTTCTCTTTCGGTGAGAGTGCCTAAAGCTTTCTGTAATTCTTCTTTAAGAAGGGTATTCACTGTTTGGTCCGCGGGACTAAGGCTGTTATTATCTTGCTGGGTATCCCCAATCGTATTGCTATCTTCGTCATGACCAAGCGGCTGGTCTAAAGACAAAGTTTCTTGCGATATCTTAATAATATTCCTGATTTTATCCACGGGCTCATTCATTTCTATAGCGATTTCTTCTGGAGTCGGCTCTCTTTCTAGCTGTTGCATAAGCTCATGCCTTTTTTGGTTAAACTTAGTCATCGTTTCAACCATATGCACAGGAATTCTGATAGTACGCGCCTGTTCCGCTAAGGCCCTGGTAATCGACTGCCTAATCCACCAGGTAGCGTAAGTGGAAAATTTAAAGCCCTTATGCCAATCAAATTTATCTACGGCTCGAGATAAACCAATATTCCCCTCTTGAATTAAATCAAGAAAACTTAGCTGTTTGCTGCGATTAACATATTTTTTAGCAATACTTACTACTAATCTCAGATTGGCCTGGATCATTTTTTGGCGCGCTTCTTCGTCTCCTAATTGGCATTTCTTAGAAATTTCTCTTTCTTCTGCCGCTGTGAGCAACGGAATTTTGCCTATTTCTGTTAGGTAAGATTGAACATTGTCCGGCATAGTGCGCATACTTTCGGCGCTGATAAGTTTCTCGAGCTCTTCTCGGCTAACTTCTTCTTCCTTGCTGCTATTAAGAAAATCCTGCGTTTCTACCACCTCGACATTATTCTGAAATAATCTGTCATAAAGCTCTTCTAAAAGACCAATATCATTTTCAACATTGGGTAATGTTTTAAGGATTTCAGACTGAGTAATAAAGCCCCTTTCTTTTCCTTTGGAAACTAATTCTTCCAAAATACGAGTCTTTTCATCTTTGGCAAGACGATTAATTTTCTTCTTTACCTTTTTAACAGCTTTTTTGGAAACAACTTTTTTCTTCCTAGAAGGTTTGTTCTTAGCAACCGTGGGAGCAGGATTCTTTTTTTTCTTCAAAGGGAGCTGTTTTTTTGTCTTCTTTATCTTAAGACTAGAGGGTTTCTTGGCTGATAATGAAGCCCTAGAGTGTTGCGAGGCTTTTACTACCTTCTTTTTTTTATTTTTTGTATTTGCCATAGCGCAATAGTTATAACAAAGTTAGTAATTAATTCAAGTGCCAGCATTCTTGCTCCTGACTAGCTAAGTCTTTTAATTGATTTAAGAGTTGCGCAATTTTCTCTGTCTGCGATTGACCATCAGTTTGGGATTTTTCTAACTCGGCAATTTGATTATTAATCCGACTGATTTCATTTTTAAAATATAGTTGCTTAAGCTCGTTAAGGGAAGTTTCAATTTCCTGTTTCAAATCGCACTTGGTAATGGTAAGAATACCACACTCATTTTCCCCATAAAGCTCTAATTCATCCAGCTGATTGATTAGATTGGTGTCCAATTCTTTATTTACCAGTTCTTGGTGGGAAGCTGTTTGCAGCTCTGGTGCCAAGACAATTTGGTCAATTAATGCTTGCTCCGTTGCGTCAAAAAATAAATGGTATTTTTCTAGCACTCCTATCAAATCTTTTCCGTGATAATCACTTTTTAGAAGCAATGCCAGAGTTCTTTTGGAAAGAATCTCGCGGCGGTCAATAAGCTGGTTACTGCTTAAATTGTACTCCTCAGCTTCTGAATCGGCTTTATCTGCTCTCGGTATAAATTCTGGTTTAATTTTGAGCAACTCGTCTTCTAAAACAGAAAAGTCAATCCCAGTAAAACTAGCTAATTGCGATAACCAATAAGATTTATCTATTAAGTCGGGCAGGTATTTTATTTTGGGCAGGAAATAAGAGGCTACCGCCTTTTTACCATCCAAGCTATTAACATCACCCTTGTGTTGGGCCAAGTTGAAAAAGAATTGCATAACCGGTATTGCTGTTTGGGGCAAAGTTGCTGCAGCCTCCTTATGTTCTCGACTAAAATCAGCCATATCTTTCCCCTCGGGGAGCTCTAAAATGCTCACTTTAAAGCCTTTTTGCAATGCCAGGGCAATACTTCTTTCGTCTGCATTTTGGCCAGCTTCATCCATATCAAAACCCAAGATCAAATTCTCGGAATATTTCTTCAAAATGGCTAATTGATATGCCGTTAAAGCAGTGCCCGAAGAAGCCACTATATTTTTTAATCCATTTTGCCAACCCATCAACATATCCATCTGCCCTTCCACTATCACTATTTGATTGCGAGCGCGCAAATCATTCTTGGTCACATCTAACCCATACAGAATTTTACTTTTATCGTAAACCAACGTTTGCGGAGTATTTACGTATTTACCTACCGCCTTAGGGTCCTTTACTGTTTTTAAAGGCCTTTTATCAAAAATGCGCCCCGTAAAACCCACCGTCCGGCCAAAAGAATCTCTTAAAGGAAACATGATTCTTCCCCTAAAACGGTCATAGATTTTGCCGGAATCGTTACTGTCACTGGCTAAAAGAGCTAAGCCTGTTCCTAAAATATTGCCGGCTTTATATCCCTTTTGAGATAAATATTTTGATAGAGCCTGCCAATCATCTAAAGCGAATCCTATCCCGAATCGATTAATAGTCTCTTGGGTCAGCCCCCTGTCTAAGAGGTAATTTAGAACCTCCTCGTCTTTTTCCAAATTACTAACAAAAAATTTGTTAGCCGCTTCATTAATTTCTAAAAGAGTATTTTGTTCTGACTGTAATTTGGCATCTCGGGGCTTCAGTTCAACGCCAGCTTTGTTAGCCAATATTTTCAGAGCCTCGGGGAATTCTAGGTGTTCCATCTTCATAAGGAAACCGAAGATATCTCCACCAGCTCCGCAACCGAAACAGTGAAAAATTTGTCTAGTAGGAGAAACTATAAACGAAGGAGTTTTTTCACTATGAAAAGGACAAAGCCCCTTATAATTAGCACCAGCCTTAGAAAGCTTTACATACTCTCCAATTATCTGGACTATATCTAATTTATTTTTGATTTCTTCTAATTGGCTATCCATTGTTATTCATTTGCTATTACTATAGAATTCTTTTTCTTTTTGGCTAACTGTAGTCCTTTATTGGCTTTGTTTATTAGTGTTTGGATTGTTTTTTCATCCTTCAAACTAGCCATACCTATAGAGAAAGTAACAGCCTCACCTTTTGACCATTTTTTGATATATGCCTTCATATTCTTGGCCCTCAAATTGTTTATAATAGCTTTAGCGAAATTGGTGACATGGTATTCGGCTAATGTCTTTGCCGTTTTCATGCTAGTAAACGGCAACAAAAGAATAAATTCATCCCCACCCCAACGTCCGAAAATGTCTGTCTGCCTTATATGGTGATGAAAGTAAGTTCCCACGATTTTTAAGACAGCGTCTCCCAGGGCATAACTGTATTTATCATTGTAATGTTTAAAATTATCGACATCAATAAGCATCAAACAAAGATCCCCTGTCTTGTCTGCTTTACGGCGGCTATATTTACGAGCCTGGACAGCCATATTAAATGGCACCTGGCTAAATTTTAAAAAGCCGCGTCTATTGTAGACATCAATAAGAACATCTTGATAAGCTAATTTTTCGAGACGACTAATTTCTTTTTCTAAAATTGCTATTTTTTTATTAGTCAGCACGGTTTGCGATTTTGAAGACATAATTTAGGATTTTTCAAATTATTGGTTAGAGATTATGCCATTGCCAAGGCGTTACATATAGCCTCACTTTTTCTAAATAGCCTTTAAAGGCCGTAAAGGCGCCTAAAAGATTATCCACTGGCAAATTAGTTTTGGGAACCTTGAATTCTATATTTTGACCCTTAAGGTCGAAAGCCAAATCAAAATATGCTTTATTAGCTGAAGCCAAGTCAATAATTCGCACTGATTTTTTTAAATTATTGCTAATAACAATAAGATATTTGGGAGTGTCATTGAAGCTTAAATTGGCGTACTGGGGATAGAAATACAAATATAATCTAGAGCCCAAGGTTATTTTGCCAGTGAAGCCAATGCGAAACAACAAATTGATGTCATTCTTATTATTCTCAACCGAGAAGCTCTTTATGTGAAACCCTTTCCCCAAATAGCCTAAAGCATAATTAGTAGGTAAATTAACAGGCGTATCTATGTCTGTAATGTCACCGCTAGTATTTTCTGGCCAGTTGGGGTCGGCATAGTAGGAATTGGTATCCTTGGTTTGGAAGAAAATTTCATTCTGTCTGATAAAGGACTTTAAAGTAAGACCAGAACGCACTTGGGTTACATACTGCTTAAGTGCTATTTCTTTATTGGCTTCCTCTTCGGCAGTTAAATTAAAATTTTTATAAGTAAAATAATCTTCACTAATATAACTGGGTGGTACCAGATAGCTATAGGGAGAATATCTTAAAGGTTCTGGATAATAGTGCTGGTGAATTAAATAGCTGTAAATTTTTGGTTTAATTGTGAGGGTATTCATAGCCGCACGAGCAAATAAAGCGGCTGCCTGATGGTCTGGATGAACATCCAAGTTAGTGGGCAAGAAGACTTGGGTAGGCTGGTAGGCAGACGCTACTTTGAGCATATCGGTTATTATGGATTTGGCATTATACGACGCTCCTGGTGTTTGGGCAATATCATAGGGAACTTTGTTAGTAGCAGTAATAGGATTTAAAAATGACCGCCCATTCCAATAGCCCTGCCAAATTCTTAAGGTGCCCCCATCGGGATAACCCAAAAAATACAAATCTTCTACTTTCAAGCCCAATATAGAAGTGCCTTTAGTTGCCTCTTGCGACCTTTTCCTGCCTAGCTCTCTGTATTGCAAGGGGGTTAATAAGGCATTCTTTTTGTCTAACCAGGCAGCTATTTCATTGTGGTCCCCTAGGGTGAGGTAAATAACCTTTACCTGAGCACCTTTTTCTTTGGCTCTTTGAATATAACCGCCCATACCCAGTGTTTCATCGTCAGGATGGGGGGCTATGATTAAAATCCTATCATCGGCTCGAGGCTCGTCTATTTGATTTTCCGGTTTTAATATTTGCAGAAGAATAGGCCAATTTTCTAACTTACGGCCAATCAGAATATAGTTGGCTATACCGATGAGAAACAGAAAGCTCACTAAGCCTATAAGAATTTTAAAAAGATTCTGGCTGGCGTTAGCGGTTGTTTTCAGTGCGTGAATAATCATTATTCTTTGCTTTTGTTTAGTTGAAGCTTGTTCGCCAAATTCAACTTCTTCAGAATACTGGAATTGAAGGTGCTTAATAATTTACCTTTTTCCTGGTGCCTTTCAAGGGCTAAATCAATCAGTTCTTTCAAGAGCTCAGAAAAATCTATGCCACTAGCTTTCCAGAGGTGGTGATACAATGTCCCCGGCAAAGGGTTAATTTCATTGGCATAAATTTTACGATTGGCTCTGTCATACAAATAATCTATACGGGCCGTTCCCCAACAACCCAAAAGCTTGTAAATCTTAATGCTCAACTCTTCTATTTTCTTGGCATCTTCAGAGTCAATTTGGGCGGGAATAACCAAATTATGTTTGGCTTTGCCTAACTGGGAACCGCCATCATTTAAATATTTTTCTTCGTAGTTAAAAAAATCGGCATCAAAAAGAGATTCTTGGATAAGAGAGGCCTTGGGATCATTGCCACCCAAAACAGCGCAAGTAAGGTCGGCTAGATTTTTAATCCCTTCCTCCACGACCACTTTGTCGTCATAATGCAAAGCCACATTAATTGCTTCCATTAGTTCTTCATTGTTATTAACCTTGGTGATGCCAATGGAAGAACCCAATCTTGCTGGTTTAACAAAAATGGGAAAATCTAATTTATTAGTAATCTGCTTCATTATTTCTTTCCCCTGCTTATCCCAATCGTAACTCGTAAAGGCAATGAAAGCGGCCGTTTCTATTTTGTTGCCCAAATAGAATTGTTTCGTTAAGGCTTTATCCATGGCAATAGCAGATGAAGTCACATCACACCCCACGTAAGGGATATTAAACATTTCAAATAGTCCTTGAATAGTGCCATCTTCGCCATTTTGACCATGGAGAGCAGGAAAGGCTAGGTCGATAATAATCTTTTTGCCAAAAAGGCCTTTCTTTTTCAAAACCATTTTGCCCTTAGATTCTTCTAGGTCTAATGTATAATTATGAAAATGACTTAAATCATGGTCTGTCTGAAACATTTTGATATTACCAAGAGAATCGCTTATATACCATAAGCCATTCCTGCCGATATAAACAGGAATAACATTATGACCAAGGCCTTTCAGACCGGCAATAATAAACTGAGCAGTAATAATACTGACATCATGCTCAGGGCTGCGACTTCCAAAAAATACTCCAATATTCATATCAAACAAAATATTAAATTACTATAAAATGGCGCCTATTGATAGTTATCGGTCCAGTCATTTTGAAAAATAATGACATCGCCAGGCTTGAGAATATTTTTAATATCCGCATGAGCAGAATCGGTTGAAGGATAAATAGTGAGATTATCTTCGGAAAAACCTTTGTTCAAAAGCCCTGCGCGAATATATTCTGAAACGCTATTTTTGATCAGAATTACCTTATCGGCTACTGGAGCCAAATTTTCGCCTAATTCATGATGAATTTTCTCTGAAGCCTTGCCCATTTCTACTAATCCTGGCGTTAAATAAATTTTACGCCTATCGCTAAAACGTTTCAAGAGTTTGATAGCTTCCCTCGCGCCAGCAGGATTGCCATTATAGCTATCGTCTATAATTAAAACATTTTGGGCCGTTAAGATTGGTTCTAATCGATGAGGTATCGGTTGCAAACGGTTGAAACCTCTCTGAATTTCTGCTACAGAAAGACCCAATTTTAAGGCAATCTCAATGACCCCCATTAAGGTGCCTAAAATATAGTCGCCAATTAGAGCCGTTTTAAAATGGCCAATTAAGTCTTCTCCTTCTGTTTTTGTAAGGTCAAATTCCAACCCTTTGGCATCTGGCAAATAAATTTTATTTTTGATGGCATAAGGAGTGCGAGAAAATTTGCTTTCAGAATAAAAATTAACCTCTCTCTCCCCCACAAATTTTTTGTAATTGTCTAGAATATAATCATTATCAGCATTTAAAAATACCGGAGCCGTTAATTTAGCATTGGTGACAATTTCAAACTTTCCTAAAATAGTGTTCTTAATGGAACCAAATCTCTCCAGATGGCTTTCATTAATACCAGTGAGCACGGCTATATCCGGTTTTGCTATTTGGCAGAGGGTTTTAATATCTCCCACTCTATAAGCCCCCATTTCGGCAATAAGAATTTCAAATGCTGGCCCCAGATCATCTAAAATTAGCCTGGAAAGGCCTATAGGAGTGTTTTTATTCTCGGGGGTGGCGAGAACCCTGTATTTCTCTTCTAAAACCGTTTTAAGAGCCTCCTTAAAGGTAGTTTTGCCATAGCTTCCGGTAATACCAATGATTTTAAGACGAGGGGCTTCCGTTAGTTTAAGCTTCGCCTTGCCAACTATCCTTGACTTAATAGCATGGTCAAAAGGCCAAAAAACAAATACCGCTAAACAAAAAACGAAAGGACAAATGAGAGATAAAAGCTCGCAGAGAACTACTCCTAGAATAATTTTAGCGACTACATTGGCTACTGTCATGGGGCGCAGGATGCTGGCTAAAAAGATAAGAATAAAACCGAAATAAATAACACTAGCTATAACAGTGATCATTTTTAATTTACGAGTCCAGATAATTGGTTGCCGTTTGGCGGTAAGACTTCTGCCTCTGGAATAAAACGCTTTGACGAAGCGTCTTAAATCATAATTTTCTAATTGAAGAAAATAAATGGCTAATAAATAATATTTCCCTAAAAACATATTATTTTACAAATTTCAAAAGGCTATTACAGAATGGCGTAGGACTGTCCAAAAAACTAAAATGTCCTCCCGAAACTATCTCCAGGCTGGAATTTGGAATCAAATTATTCATCCTTTTAGCATATGAAACTGGGGTAGTTTTGTCTTTATCTCCCCAAAAGATCAGGGTAGGTTTATCAATTTTGCTCATATCCGCAGATAAGTCCTCTTTAATTATCTTGATATAAGAACTCGTCAATTGAGGGGTTGCCAGATAATCCCCTACGCCCATGAGATTATAAAGTTTTGGTTTGATGGCTTTGAGGCCGGGAATCTTAAAAACTGGTTTTAAAATTTTAGCTATCCCGCCCTTAATTTTTTTCGCAGCGCTTGTGTCTACGAAACCAGCGCTGTCTACCAAAACAATTTTAGACACCAACTCTGGGTCTTGAGCTGCTAATTTGATAGAAATTCTGCCTCCAAAGGAGTGTCCAACCAAAACTACTGGCGCTAAATCAAACTTCAAGATAAATTTTTTGACAATATCAGCGTACTCGCTTACCCCAAAAGTCTCTTCTGGATACTCTGAATAACCAAAACCAGGCAGGTCTAACGCGTAAAGACTAAAACCCTCATTGGCTAACGCCAACATGGTTCCCTCCCAAAGCAAACTCTCGCTTCGCCAACCATGAAGGAATAAAATAGTTTTTTCTCCTTTTTTGCCTGCGAAATAATAGCTTAAAAGAATATTATCTATAACTGTATTTATTTTAATCATAGGTAACGGCATTATACCATAAAAGGCTTATTTAGGGCACCAGGCAGTCAAAAAGCTGCCATTTTAGGCAGCTTTTAAGCAAATTTAACACCGCTAGAAATTAATGCCCAGAAATAAACAATGATACAAGACCCCAAAAGATAGAATTGGCAACGATGGCAGCCCAGAAAAATAAAGATAAATAAAGGCAACCTATTACAATCAAAACCGTAAAGCCAGCTTTTTTCCAATCGTTCTGTTTCTTTTTAAAGGTTTCTAGGTCGGCATAATGACCGGCTTCCCAAGCCCATTCGTTACCTTTAGCTCCCAAAAGAATGGCCATGGGCAACCACAAATACGGCAATAATGCTAAGAGGCCTAACCAAACGTTATTGCCAATAGCCCAAATCCAAGACAAGAGAAAGGCGCCCCAATTCCAACGTTTCAGCTCATCCGGTACGCCATGGCAATGACACTTGCCTTCATGCTTGTCTTCTCTTTTATCATCATCCCATTGGCAGCCACATTGGCACCCGTGTTCATGCCCATTATGTTCGTGCTCTTCATGCTTATCTTTTTCTTCCTCCTCTTCCTCCTCTTCTCGCTTTGTTTTGTTTAGTTCATCCATAAAAAAATAAATAATTATTGACGACCAGAATTATATCACAAACTTATTAATAAGAATAATTAAAAAACCATTACGAATATTGCGTCCGCAATTATCTACAATTCAAGGATAAAAATTATTCCTTCTTCTTATCTAATTTATCCAAATGCAATAGCTTCACTCCGTAATAAACCACGAGAGCAATCACTGTAAAATCAATAACGACACTAATAAGATCTCCGTACATAACCCTAGCCGAGCCAATAGGGAAAGAAGCTGTTTGTAAGCCTGCAGCTTTGCCTAAAATTAACCCCAAAATAGGATTAATAATATCTGAAACTAAGGCAGAGACTACTTTAGATACTGCTCCCCCTAAAATAAAACCAACAGCCAAACCTATTACCCCCTGCTCTCGTATAAAGTCAATAAATCCCTTCATGATAGTTAGTTAAAATTATTAATTAATATCAATTTCTAATCTGTAGTGGTAGGGATTAGCCCTGTACAACGCCAGTTGATTTCAGCGGTTTTGTTTACTATGTCTACCACGCAAGCAGGGTTGCAACCTTTGTGCGCTGTTGTAGGTTTAAAGTCAATCCACCAATAGCCACCTTCATTACAGAAATGTTGAGTTAATAACGCCCCTTCTTTCAAACAAGCGCTGGTAGAAGCAGAAGCAATAGCTAAAGCATCTTTATAACTCATTTTTACATCTGTGCCAGTTTTGGCGCAATACTCTTCCTCTGGCTTGACGGCCGCAATCTGACAAGTAGCATTCACACACTCGCAAGTCATGTTAGAAGTAACTTCCATTTTAGGACAATTAATTACTTGACCAACTACTTTCCGAATGCATTTATTACCGCATTTAGTACAATCGCTAGTCACGGAACAGGCTGTGCTTATAGTGGTAGTAGGACGAGAAGTTACAGGCACCTTAGCAATATTTAAGATAAATATCTGGCTAGCAGTAAAGCTACTATTGGTGGCTTGGGAACGTATTCC
>DAONGQ010000008.1:0-4140 GCA_035404205.1 Candidatus Paceibacterota bacterium
GTTTTAGACAGCAATCAAATCAATCCACAGGAGGTGGAGAATGAAACGCACTGCTTTCGTATCGCTTTTTCTGTCTTTTTGTTTCTTGTTTTCTTGTCTCATTCCGACCACTTTCATTAGAGCGGCAGATGTACCCAAACGCAGTTACATTATTGTTTTGGGCACTGATGCCCTCAAGCAGTCAGCCGGTCTGAAACAGTTTGTGGACTACAAGTCCACAAGCTTTGAAGTAACAGTTGTTTCCATGCCAGACATTGCCAAACAGTTTTCCACCGTTACAGACAAAGTGGAACAGTTGAGACAATACCTGGATACCAAGACCCAACCTGTTCCCCCGTATGTGTTATTAGTGGGTAAAAGAGCGCTTGAAATGAATGGTACGAGCTCACACGAATCCTTTATTGGCACTATCCCAATGGCAGTATTATCGCTTAATGGAATAGAGGCTGCGACTGATTTACTATATCGCTTTCCTCGTTTACATTTCGATTTCTCCAATGGAACCTACCTGATGCCACCCACTATGCAAGGTTCCATTAACTTTGTAGTAGGGAGTATTCCTGTTGATGACGTATCCTTTATTGATGACTATTTTGAAAGGTTAATACCGTTAGAAAAGATGTATTCCGAAAAAAACTTTCTTAACGGTATTATAGCTAACGGCATTCTTGGCTATGGCTCTGGTACTTTACCACCAATGCCAAGCGATACCGCTGGATTAGGAGAAGAAACGAAATCTATAATGTCAGATAGCGGCGCCGTTGTTACTCTTTATGAAAAAGGGGGTAGTAGACCTTCTGCCTATATACCAACCCTGCCATTAACTGAGACCAACTTTACTTCTGTTTGGAATTCTCAGTTTCATGATTGGGTTTTACTGACCGGTCATAACGCTACCTATAGCCTTTATTGGCCCATACCCGACCCTGGGCTTGAGGAGGCGCAAGAAACAGCTATTTGGAGATATTTTGCTGATTTGACGAAACTTACCAGTAAGGCATTCTTTGGCCTATTTGATGGATGCTCATCGGCTCATCCTGGGGATATTGAAGCGCTCACTGGATTTTTTAAGAAAAAGCTAGTCTATACCGGCATTGGCTATACTGATGTGATTCCAGAAACAACCTTTGCTTTGAAAATATTTCAAAGAATCAAACAAGGATATAGTATTGGAGATGCTCTCCAATATCAAGATAAACAGGTCCAAGAAATCATGGAAGAAGAAGTCTTGGGCGATCCCTCTGCTTGCCTAATTCCCAGAAACTTCGGAGTTGCGTTATCTAATCCCTCCAATTCGGTTAGGGTATCTCCGGGTGTTTCCCTCACCCTTTCTTGGAAAAAAGCCGATGCTACTTGGGCTTACAACGTTCAGATAAGTAACTCATCTGATTTTACTAATTTAGTGAAATCAGATATTACCTATACCAACAGTTATCAAATCTCTGTACTACCTATAGGTAATTACTTCTGGCGGATAGCAGGAGTGTCTGATGCAGGTTTAGAACAATGGTCTGAAACAAGAGCTTTTATCGTAAATGACCCTTTGGCATTATCGGTAGTTCCCTTGCCATCGACGACAACCAATCCTGACATTACTATCTCCGGAGTTACCAATGGCGACAGTATAGTAGTAAACAACCATTTCGTAGCGATAGTTAACACAAGGTTTTCTTGTATACTATCGCTTGTAGGTGGAAGTAATATCATTACTATTACTGCTATCAAAGGAACACAAAAGTCTGTTCAAACTTACAAAGTTTTCTATATCAAACCAGTAACTCTAAGATTTATTATCGGAAAACCAACGGTTTGGATAGACGGAGACATGAAGGCATTAGAAGCCCCTCCCATGATTTACAACTCAAGAACCCTGGTTCCCATAAGGGTTCTAGTAGAATCTATTGGGGGGTCTATTGATTGGAATGCATCTGCCCAGATGGTAAATATAAGTTTGGGGGATACTAGACTCACGTTGATCGTTGGTAGCAATGTTGCCCTATTGAACAATACGCTGGTTTCTATTGATGCGGCTGATACTAAAGTTGTGCCAAAGATTGTCAATGGTCGTACTCTTCTACCACTACGTTTCGTGGCAGAATGTCTTGGCTTCCAAGTTGATTGGAAACCAACTGCCCAAACGATTGTTCTTACTTATAGCTATAGCGGGAGTTAGCCCAACTCCCGCTTTTTTGTTGCTTGACACTTCGGAATATGTTACCATGATAGTAGTTAAATGAATCATTTATTATGTCTAACAAATTGAAACTATTAGTTTCCTGTTTAGTGATTATTAGCTTAATAACTATAGTTTTATTAGCTGTCCGAGGGAGTCGTTATAATTTCGCAGGAATAATAACAGGGGAAAGCTATGATCCAAAATGGAAGGGTACTGTTGTAGTTCCTAATGTAAAGATATTTGCTTTGGATCAAGATCACACCGGTTCTCAACAGAAGATTTATAAAATTTATTCTAATAAGAATGGTGAATTTGAATTTAATAACTTGCCGTCAGGACATTATCAGATTTTATTCAGAAGTAGTGACAAAACGCCCTCTAATTATTACCAATTTGACGACCTTGCGCCACTCGATTTATTTATAAATAAAGATTATACCCAAAAAACTCCTCTTGTTTTAAACTTAGAATTAAATGAAAGAACTAAAATAGATATCCATAAAGAGGCTGCCCTGACTGTATTAATTAATGCCTTAGAAAATTATAAAAATAATATTGGCCAATACCCTATAAGTGAAAATAATGATGCATACGTTAAGCTAGAGGATAGGAGCATAATTTTACAAAAATTAAGCAAATACATTCCAGGAGGGTATTCTGTAATTGCCGACAGTTTGCCTATTAGCTATAAGTCTGATGGTCAACATTATTTTCTAAAGACATTACCCATTAATTTCCCTGCAAGGCAATCAATTTATCTTACAGATGATCCTCAACAAGGATTTGTGTATTCTTTTTCCAAAAACAACTTTTAATCGAAAGTGCTTATTCTTAGAACTATTTAATTATTTGAGTTAGTTACGTATCATGGCTGCTAGAATATCCGCAATAAAAAAGAGTATGGTTTTGTGCATAGCCGTTGGCGGTATTGTTATTATTGCAGTTCTTGGTTTGTTGTTTTCAAGACAGCAGTTCCATAATATTGCTGGAAGTGATAATAGGTTTGTAGCAGCTTGCGAGAAATCTTTAATAAAGGACGTTTCTGATTACAAGATTTGTAAAATAACAGAGGGAAAACTCATACCTCTAAATAATGACCAACTATCTACCAAGGTACATCCGCGAGACCATATAGTGATTTCTATAAACTTAAAAAAATTAATAGTTGCCAGTGGGCTAGTTAATCCTTTAATGAGAGCAGATTCTAAGGCAATTCCGGATCAAAATTTGGTACTATGTTATACTCTCTATCCAGTTTTAATGGGTAATTTTTTGGAAAATAATTCACAGGGTGGGTACGTTTTTACCGAGCAAAAAATATCTTCTTTGTATGACCAGTATATCCAAGAATTTAAGTGGACTGATTTTTTAAAGGGAACAGGTTTAAAAACTAGTCGCAATGTTAATTTAATTTGCGCTCAAAACATAGAAATTGAACGAACTCCAATTGTATCCTTTGGAATGAAGTTACCCTCTGCCGATTTGTTAGATGCCACCGAAAAAAACGGAATCGTCAATCCTGATTTACGTAAATATGGAGTCAAGATATTATTGGCTAATAATGAACTTATATCAGGCGGATATTCCCGTGAAGAAATCCTAGCTAACTACGATAAATTACTTCCATTAGCAATATTTACCAATGATATAACTTATTAATTTTTTGTTTAATAATAGTGTAATTAAAATTATGGTCAACAAATTTACAAAACAAATAATCATTGTGTTAATCTTATTTATAGGATTAATGTTAGGATTTCATTCCGTTTTAGCTCTTACATGTGGAGCCGGTTGCGTATTAGTGACCGATGGTACTGCCTATTGTCGTTGCTCAGCTACCACAACTACTCCACCTACCACTACTCCTCCTACAACTACTCCTCCTACAACTACTCGTCCTCCTACAACAACTACTCCTCCTACAACTACTCCTCCTACAACTACTCGTCCTCCTACAACAACTA